>DASVBI010000293.1:0-4121 GCA_036375915.1 Terriglobales bacterium
TGACGAGGCCGGCGATGAAAAGCAACGCCGCACAAACATACATCCAGAATGCCGTCGCCGACAGGCCGAGCGGCGCCGCCAGAGCCAGTGCGGCGACAGCGGACTGTTGGGAACAGCACAGGACAATTTGCACCGACGGGACGCTCCCCGGCCCAACTTCGGGTCACGACATTTTAAGGCTGCCAACCACAAGGAGCAACCAACTGTGATCGGTCCGCAGGATTTGCGCCCCAGACGTCGGCTCCCCGGCGTGAATGACGCGAAGAAGCGGAGGCCAGCTCCGGCCAGCCCGGGCGGCCGCCTTTGCGGTTTGTGCAAAGTGCGGGCAGGAGCCGGGCAGGAATGGAGCCTACTGGCTGGCCTTCTGCAGGGTGGCGGCCAGGTGCGCGGTGGAGCCGGCGTCGGTGGTTATTTCCCGCGTCCACTCCTGATAGCCAGTCGCGCTGACGCGAATGGTGTGCTTCCCTGGCTTCAATTTCAGCGTCGCCGGGCTGTTGCCGTTGAACTGGCCGTCTACGTAAACGTCGGCTCCATCGGGAGTCGTGCTAAGGCTCACGGTTCCCACCGCGTCGGCGGACGGGGCGTTCTCGGCCAAGGGCTTGGCAGTTGCCGGCGTGGATGGTTCGGTGTCTTTGGTCACAGTGGTGGTCACGCCCACCGGAACGAATGACCGCTCTTTTTCAGCCACTGAAACGGGCGCCCCGGTCACGCCCTGCAGCGCCACCAGCATGGCGCGGTAGTTGCTCTTATCCCCCTGCAGAAGAATGCCGGCATTCTTGCCATCCGGGGTCCTGTACTGGATGCCGATGTAATGCAGCCGCGTCTTGTGGAACAGTCCGAACAGCGCCACCGGGGCAACCAGAACCGCCAGGGCGATCATGGTGCCTACGCGCCGGTGCGCCTCCTGGCCGTAGCTGAGCGAAGTCACCGACTTGGAAGGTATGTCAACCCGCGCCTTATCCTTCAGCAGCAGGGTGATGGCATCCGGAGTTACCGTCAGCGTGTTGTCCCAGTCCTTCGGACTAACCTTGGACGGCACCGATCCGCCGTTGTACCGCACCCGCGTAAAAGAATTGCCCTCTGCGTATGCCAGAATTGAGCCACACAAAATTACAGCCAGAGCCCCGTGAAAGTGGCGCATACTCCCTCCCGCCTTTCGTTGGACTGCTGCCAGCAGTCCAACAACCCTCGTATGAATTCTGGAAAACATTGTGTCACGACTGTGAAACGCCAGGGCCGAAATCGAGCAACCGGAATCAGCCGTGTAACCTGAGGCTATCCACGTTAAGAAGTTTCATTTCCAGTGTCAGTAATCGAGGTCACGGGGACGCGTGACAGGGCGATAAAGGATGTTGGGCCGCCGAGGGCTGGGTAGCGGATTTTGCCCGGGCGAATGGAAAAGCCGCGCCGGAGCGCGGCCTTTCAGGGGGCTGATGTCTGGTGGTTAGGCGGCTTTGCTGGCGGCCAGTTCGTAATGACCTTCCCAGGTCATCTCGATTTCGCCCGGTGAAGTCATCCGGCCCTGGTAAGTGCCTCCGGCTTTGACGCCCGTGAATTTCCCGGTTCCCGTCACTGTCTGCCAGGTGCCTTCCAGCGTGGTCTGTCCCTGTATGGTTGTGACCCTTCCCTCGAATGTGCCGCAGTCGCGGTCGCCGTCGGCACGTTCATTGACGTAGTAGCCCCTCTGCGTACCGTTGCCGTTGACTAGATCGGCGATGCCCCAGTAAGTAAGTCCCGCATGGTTCCAGTTTTGGTCGGTTGAGCGCTGCGACCCGGTGATTTCCGCGACTTGTATCTGGTGGCCAGGGATGTCGGAGAGCGATACCGCACTCTGCACTCTTGCTTCTCCTGAGAACGATCCGGACATTTCCGTCATGTTTCCCTCCTTTGGCACAGCGTTTCACATTTTTACTAATGAGGCGTGACTTGCAACGCACTGCCATTTGCCGTCAGGCATCTTCACCCAGGTGTCGGTCCACCTTTCCGGCGACTCTATGGCCTGGCCCGTCTCGTCTGTCCCTTTACCTTTGAACTCTCCAGTCGCGATGGCCGTGTTGCCGAAAACCGACACCTTCACGTCTGTGTACTCGGCAGACAAGTACTTCGAAGCTTTGGTTCCGGCCAGGGCTTCGGCTTTGCCCATCAGCTTCCCGTTGCTTGAGGTTTCGATGAACCCGTCGGCCAGAAGAGGAGCGAGCAGGTCGGGATTGCTCGTCTGTTGAGCTTTGAGCCATTGCTGCTCCAGGGCGGCAACCGCCTGTTCGGCATCGCCGCTCATGCCTTGATTCTGCGGCCACGCGGGAATGGTTATGGTCAGCAATGCCAGTCCCACAACCCACCCTGCGAGCGTTTTCATTGATTGCTCCCTTTTGTGTTGGAAAACCAGATGGCCGATTGGTACTGGAAAATCAGAGAGCCGATTGGTGGGGGCTGTAAACGGGGGCCATTAGATACCCGGGTGGGATGATTGTCAAATTTGCCGGTTCAGCGGCGGAAGGCCTGCAGAGCGCTGTGCTCAGCGTGGTGAATTTCGAAGAGATTGATCAGCCGGGTCAGCTCCAGCAGGGCTTGCACCCGCTGATGGACGTGGACCAGTTTCATCTCCCCGCCCGCCTGCCTGACAATGCTATAGCAGCGGGTCAGTTCGCCCAGGCCATCGCTGTCCACGAAATCCACGCCGGCCAGATTGATAAGGAACTTCTTGCGGCCGTTGCCGGTAAAGACGTGCACCAGGTCACGCAGTTGGGTGCGGCCGTCACCCAGCGTCAGCCTGCCCACACAATCTACCACCACAATGCGATCGAGTTCTCTGGCCTCGACTTGGAAAGGCATAGTTGGTTTGCAGCCGGTTATTTCGCCGGGGAATCATAAGCCCGGTTGAGCTGGCTTTCAAGTCAAGCACGAAGGAACTGGCAGCGCGGCGGCGGTCTTCCCGCTTCTCCTTGAGCCGTAGGTTCTCGGTGGCCAGGTCAGGCGGCTTTGGCGGCGCTCTGCGCCCCACCCGGATAGCGTCCCACCACTTTCAAAATGAACCCATGTACGCGATGGAAAAATGGCGTGGTGGGAAGGAACATGAACGGGCAATGACCTTCCACCAGATGTATGCCCTGCTGCCGGCAAAACTCGGCCGCCGCCTTGCTGACCGCGCCTTGTCCTCCGCCGCGATGCATCCAAACCCGGCGCACCCCGGCTTCCGCACAATCACGCACTACGCGCTCGGTCTCCCGCGGCGCCGTCATGAGCAGCGCGCCCTCAGGGGGTGGATTTATTTCCTGGACGCGGGCGAAACAGCGTCGGCTCTCCAATTCACCCGCGGCTGGATTTACCGGGATCATGTCGTAGCCTCTCTGGCACATCTCGCGGAAGAGCAGGCGGCTGAAATCCTTGGGGTCGCGCGACAGGCCGACAAGGGCGATGCGTCGCTGCCCCAGGAACTCACGAACATCTTCCAGGGTGGTGGGCATGGCAGTGGACCTCCTTGGTAATACTCCCCTCAAGAAGATTCAAACCTCATGGTTTACATGCCGGCAGTGACCGGGCTCACATAAGAGCGTGCAGGGATGTGGCCCAGGCCGGTGGGTGCAAACGAGTGCCATCTCCCGCAGCATGAATCGAAAATGTCTTCATGAATTACAATCCCTTTCCGAAGGGGGATTCATGCCAAATCTGAAGGCCAAAGTAGTGCTGCTGGGAACCTTGCTCTTGATGGTTTCATCGCAACTGTATTCCGCAAACAAGACCTCTGCGCCCGCCGCCGCGGTGGGGCCGCTTCTGGGACGCTGGGACTTGACCCTCAAGACTCCGCAGCGCGAGTATCCCTCGTGGCTGGAGCTCAGCCAGAAAGATGGAGTGCTGCAGGCTATGTTCGTGAGCCGCTGGGGCAACGCCCGGCCACTGCCCAAAGTCGAGTTCGCCAATGGGAGCCTCACCTTCGTTTCTCCTAAGCAGGAAGAAGACCGCAAGGATGACATGGTCTTTGTGGGCAAGCTCTCCGGCGGCAGGCTGGTAGGGACCACGACCGGGCCTGACGGCGCTCCCTGGCAGTGGACCGGCGTGCGTGCGCCCTCCCTGAAGCGGAACAGCCCGCCCAAGTGGGACAAGCCCATCAAATTGTTCGCCGG
>DASVBI010000369.1:0-5795 GCA_036375915.1 Terriglobales bacterium
CAGCTCCAGCAGGTGTGCGCGCACTTTCTCCACCGCCTCCTTCTGCGCTTCCGGATCGCGGACAATTCCGCCCTTGCCTACCCGCCCCCTGCCGACCTCAAATTGCGGCTTTACCAGCACAATTACCTTCTTGTTGAGGCGTTGAGGGGCCGGAAATGCGGCAGCCACCACCGCCGGCAGCACCAGGGTTGCGGAAATAAACGACACGTCCATGACCGCCAGGTCCACGGCTTCCCCAATGTCCTCCGCCTTGAGATAGCGCGCGTTGGTCTTTTCCAGCAGGCGCACCCGGGCATCCTGCCGCAGGCGCAGGTCAATTTGTCCGTAACCTGTGTCTACCGCTATGACGCGCGCCGCTCCGTGCTGCAGCAGGCAATCGGTAAAGCCCCCCGTAGATGCTCCGACGTCCAGGCAGGCCTTCCCGGCCACATCCAGTCTCCAGTGATGCAGCGCCGCCTCCAGCTTCAAACCCCCGCGGCTCACGTATTTCAGGTCCGGTCCCAGCAGGCGGATTTCCGCCTCTGGATCCACCACCGTTCCAGCTTTTTCCACCTTCTGACCATTGACCAGTACGCGTCCGGCAAGTACCAGGGCCTGGGCCCGCTCCCGCGAAGGCGTCAGGTTTCTTTGCACCAGCAGCTTGTCAATCCTCAGCTTCACTTTTTAATCGCTGTGATTTTCTTTTCTGCAAGTGCGCACTTTAACAGGTGCAACTCGCAGAAGTTACGTGTGTTGATGGGGTTAGTTCGATACTGACCCAGTTTTCCACATAATTTTCCACAACCGTGTTGAAAATCTCCCGAGCATTGCGGCCCGTGGATTGCCTGTACTCTTCATCACGACCACGGCAGTTTGTGCTATGGCAGACATGAGAGCACATAGTCCCGGGGTGGTCCTCCAGGTCGTCCATTGGAAGTGTTCAGTGTGAAGCCACAATTGCAGAGCGAACCTGGCTCACTCCAGTCCCAGACCGCCATCCACGGCCAGCACCTGGCCGGTAATAAACTGGGGTGCGGTGGCGAAAAACAGCACTGCCCGGACCACTTCCTCCGCCCTTCCGTTGCGCTGCATGGGAGTCTTCCTCCCGACTCGTCGCAGCAAAGCGGCATCTCTGCCATCTCCCAGGTCAATCATCCCTGGAGCCACGCAATTCACCGCGATCTCCGGCGCCAGCGCCTTGGCCATCACCTGGGTCAGCATGGTGAGCGCCGCCTTGGAAGCGCAGTAGTGAGCGTGGGTAGCCCAGGGCCGCAGCCCGCCCAAGGAACCCAGGTGAATGATGCGCCCCTGGCGCTGCCGCAGGGGGTTCAGCGCGGCTTGCGACACTAGGAACGGACCGCGGGCGTTGATGGCAAACATTTCGTCCCACTGCCGCACCGTGATTTTTTCGAAGTCCACGGTCTCATAGGTGGCGGCATTGTTGACCAGAATGTCCAGTCCGCCGAATTCCTGGGTGACCTTCCTGACCGAGTTGCGCACGCTCTTTTCCTGGCGAACATCGCAGGCCAAGGCCAGCGCCCGTACCCCCTGCCGGCGAATGTCCTCAGAGGTCTGCCGTGCCTCGCGCTCTGACTCCAGGTAAGTAATGGCCACATCGGCGCCGGCTGCCGCCAAAGCCAGGGCGATCTCCCGCCCGATGCGCCGCGCCCCTCCCGTTACCAATGCTGCCTTGCCCCGCAGTTCGGCTCCCGCCATGGCCGCGATTGTACCCTGTGGATTAGCCCTCTGGTTACTTGACCATGCCCGGGGATGGGCTAGCGTAGTGGGGATGGAGCAAATCAAGAAGATCTACCGGGTGGTGCGCTGGGCCAGTTTTGCCGGGCTGATAATCGGTATTTTCCTGCTGCTGAAGAGCCCTGTGCCGGTCGCCCAGGCCCTCGACCCGGCTCTGCTCCAGCAGAACGCCGACTCTTTTCAGCAAAAGCTTACGGAACTGGCCAACGCGCAATCGGCAGGCGACACAGGCACAGAAGTCCACTTCACCGCCCCCGAGGTGAATGCCGCCATTGTGCAGGCGACGGCTCCGCAACTCGCGCCGGCAAGTCCCCGTCAAGCCGCGCAGCCCGCGCCGCCGCCGGCAGCCGAACAGGTTCCCATCAAGTCCACCCTGGTGAGCTTTGACGACGACGTTGTGAAGGGGCAGTTCCTGACCGACCTCTATGGCAAGGACGTGTACATCACTGTGGCCGGCCATCTGGGCAGCCGCGATGGTTACGTGACATTCGAACCCACGGAATTCAAGGTGGGCGACCTGAGTGTGCCTGTCGCTCTGGTCAATCCCGCGCTGCAGAACAAGCTGGCCGACCCAGGGAACCGCGAAAAAATGAAGCTGCCGGCATTCGTGAAAGATCTGCGGGTGGAAAACGGAGAGCTGGTAATAAGCGAGTAAGTCTTACTTTGCCTTGCCCTCGCGCTTGCCGCGCACCAGGTGCAGCATGGAATCCAGGGTTTCCGCCAGGTCCTCCTGGCAGCGGTGAACGGATTTCTGGGCCACTTCGTTGGTGTCCTTCTGGAATTTCTCCATCACCTCAGCCAAATGCTTCTCCAGCCGCGGCGTCATGGCTTTCTCGAACTCGGACAGACGATCGCTCATCTCCCGCGACTTGCGCTCGGCCAATTCCTCGACCTGGCGCTGGGCTTCCCGGCTGCGCTGCTCGATGGGCTCGCGCGCCATCTCCACCGCCATGTGGATGCGGCCCTTGATTTCTCCGCTGGTCTCCACCACGGCGTCGTGCACCGCCTGCCGCAACCGCTCCATCTGCCCTTCCATCCAGCCCTGGGCGTCGTCTCTTTGCCGCTGGAAGGCGGCGTTCTGCGCTTCCGCGCGCTGCGTTTCCTGCTGGACTGAGGCGAGCAGTTTCTCCAGCCCCCGGTTGCTGTTCTCGGCGCGTAAGACCACCGGCTCCAGCGAACCGCTCAGCCGTTTTTCGACCGCTTCCATCTGCTCGCGGATGATGTCGGCTGCCGCCTTCTCCACGTCGGTGCGCAGCTTGTTCACGGCCTCGCCAGTGGCGCGCTCAATGTAGCCTTGCAGTCTGGCCTCCCAGCGTCCCGCCAGTTCGTTGGCCCGGGTCTCCACCCAGGCCTTTTCCGCCTGGCTGGCCTCTCTTTGCTTTTCCCAGATGTGGCGCTGGCTGGCGAATTCCTCTTTCAGATGGGTATTGAGCGACCCGCGCAGCTCATCGCTTACCTTGCGCAGCATGCCTTCCGAAGAACTGCGCAGTTCCGCCATATGCGCGTCCAGCGCCGACTGCAGCTCTTGTCGTCGTTGCTGGGTCAACTCGTCCAGCTTTCTTTGCTGCGCGCTCACCTGCTCTTCCAGGCGTCTGATCTGTTCTTCAGACTGACCGCCCATCCGCTGCAGAACCCCGGCGGCGCTGCTCTCCAGCTTCTGCTCGGCCACCGCCATGGCGGAGTCCAGCCGTTCCTGCAGGGACTCGCGAATGCGCTCTCCCTGTTCTAGCCGGGCTGAGAGTTCGCCCGCCTGCTTGGCCATTTGCTGCAGTTGTTCCTGCGCGGTGGCGGCGAGGCGCTGCGCCTCCGCCACCTTCTCGGCAATTTCCTTTTCCCGGCGCTCGGCCGCCTGCTGCACTTCGCCGGTGAACCTTTGCAGCCCGGTGGCTACATCTTCCTTGATCTGCTGACTGGCCGCCTGGGTCAGCGATGCCACCATGGACTCCAGCGACTCGCGCGCGCGCCGTGCTTCCTCGCCGCTGGCGCTGAGTTCGCTGATTTGAGCTTGCAGACGGCTGGATTTCTCCTCCACCGCCGCTCCGGCTTGCTGCATTTGTTGCTTCTGGCTCTCCAGCTCCGCCTGCAGAGTGGCGCGCAGCTCGGCCCGCAACTGATCGCCGATTTGCCGCACGCTGTCTTGCGCCGCCTTGAGCTGCTCCGCTTGTTCAACTGCGTCAGACGAGCGTTGAATCGTCTGGGCCTCCGCCTCTTTCAGCAACTTGCGCAGACCCTCGGCCTCATCCCGCGCCGCCTGTTGTGCCTGCTTAAGCTGCTCCTGCAGTTTTTCCGATTGCCCGCTCAGGGATTGCTGCAGGGAGGCCCGGATTTCCGCGGCGGCGCCCCGCAAAGCCTCTTCTGAGGCCTTGCGCCTCTCCTCTTCCGCCACGTCCTGCTGGGCGGCGGCGGACTGAGTTGCTGTTGCCTGCTGCAGGCGCTCCTGCAGCTCTGCCATCTGCTTTCGCAGGACTTCAAACTGTTCTTCCGCTTGCGCGTGCAGCCGTTGTTCCGCTACTCCCACCGCCTCGTTGGCATGCTGCTCCACCGCCTGCGGCACCAGATGAATCAGTGACTGCATCCATTGCTGCAGCTGACGGATTTCCTCTACTTGGGCCGCATTCGCCGCCGCCTGCCCGGAGTCACCGGCTTGAGCCGGCGACGGGGCGCCCGAAGCTTCCGCCGGGGCGCTGCCTTCTGCCTCCGGCTTGACTTTCTCTTTGACGATCTCGCTGAGCACGGTGACGTGAGCTTGCAGCCGGTCCTGCAGCTGGCACAGCGACTCCAGCCGCGCCTCGGCATCCACCATCTGCTCTTTCCAGTGTTCCAGCTTGGTTTCGACCTGGTCGTCCACCTGCCACATCAGATCTTGCAGGTGTTCTTCCATCTGCCGGCGCAGTTCCACCCAGTCGCGATCACGGACGGTGTAAGCCGGCCTTCCCCCCGTTTGCGCACCGGTGCTCCGTTCCGCTTCGGACGCGCGCTGTCCGGAGCCGCCATGGTTGCTGCCCGCGGCTGCCGGCTTCGCTGCATCGGTTTTTGGAGCGGGAGCCGCGGCCGCACTTTGCACGGCAACCGGAGAGCTTGCGGGCGGTGCGGGACTCACCAGAGAAAACTCCGGCGCTGCCAGGGTCGCCGTGGAAGCGGCCACGCCCGAAGCTCCGGCGCCGGCGGCGGCACTGGCGGCCAGCGGAGCCGTCGCCTTTTCCTCCTGCCCGGCCAGGGATTTCTCCCAGTCATGGGGCGGGTTGCGTACCCCCCATACGTTGCCTGGCACATCCAGTTGCACTCCCAGCAACCAGGCGCGCCCGTCTTCTCCCAGCTTCACCACGTCGGCAATGTGCGCCATAACCTCGCGATTGTCGGGCAACAAACCTACTTTCACCGGCGTGCCCTTCTCCAGAGTGATGTGGCAAATCACTCCACAACCGTGGGCATTCACGGCCACGGTTTCGCAAGTTTCATTAAACGGAAAGCGCGGATCAACACTCGTGATCTGGATCGGGATCTGCCATCGAATCCGAGTCGAGCGCCGCATTATGGTGTGCTGAGACAATCGTCCTCATTCACTGAGAAGGACAGTAAGTGTTCGGCACAGTCACCCTAACCAGTTCCGGCCAAAGCACTTTCTTAGCATGAATTGTATTTTTGCCTGGGAAACCGACGAAAGTAACTGAAGTAACCGCCGGCACTCTCTCAGGGATGGCTGGGACAGCGGGCTCGCCTGCAACTCCTCGGTTCCGAAGGTCATAGGACCGATTCTGCGGCAGGCGCGCGCAAACGGGCGAAGCCGGCGCCGGGCACCGCACTTTGGTCACTTCACCGCAGGTTCACCCTAAATCCTGCCCGTTTTTGCTCCCAGCCGGCAATAGAACGCAAGCTTCGGATGGCCGATACCAAATCATTTCACGTATGCTGGGGGCATTACTGGAGAAGAAATGGCCACCTCCCTCGACCCCGTCCTGCGTGAAAAACTGCTGAATCGCCGGCATACGCTGCAAAAATCCATTACCGGCTTGTCTCCGGGCGCGAAAGTGATTGATTTGCTGCAGCAGGTGGACCAGGCC
>DASVBI010000401.1:0-2574 GCA_036375915.1 Terriglobales bacterium
ATGGTAACCAGCGAGAGCCCCAGCACATCCATCTGCCCTGAACCGCGCCGGGCAAAGAAGTCGGCCAGGCACAACCGCCGCCCTTCCTTTTGCCGCGGAAAGGTGAATCTGAGAATCTCTCGTGGCGCGAGGTTTTGTGGCGCGGGCGCTCCCGCCCGCTTGCTGACTCCTGCTTGTGTGGGGACGGCCGCCCCCGGCTGTCCGGCCGAACGCAGCTCGGCGGGGGGTTCATACACAATCAAATCGTTCCCCTCCCCCTGCGCCGGAAAATAGCCGTACACCGCTTTGGGCTCGAACAGCCCGCTGGCCATCACTTCTTCCTGTAAATCTTTAAGAATCGGCCGGAACTTCTCCTTCACCAGCCGCAGATAGTCTTCTTGTGCTGCCGTCTTCAGCTGCCACTGGTTCTTGAACAGCGCCGTCTCGTTGATGTAGCGGAACACTTCGCGCAGATCGTAATCACGCTTCACCCGCGCCCCATAGAACGGTGGAACGGGAATGTTGGGAGCGTCGGTCACCACCGGGCTGCGCTCCACCACCTCGGGCGAGGGATCGGCGCCCGCCGCTCCCGCCGCAGCCGCCTTGGCGAATTCCTTCACCGTGCGCCCTTCGGCCAGCCGCTTCTCCCGGCCTCCGTTTTCGCCCACCAGGTCTTCCATGATGTGCAGCCCGCCGAACGCGTCGTCGGCGTAGAAGACGGCGTTCGAGTACTCGCGCCTCAGATCGTCTTCCACGTACTTGCGGGTCAGCGCCGCGCCGCCGCAGATTACCGGAAACTCCAGCTTCTGCCGCTCCAGGTCCTGGATCACATACTTCATCTCCAGCGTAGACTTCACCAGCAGCCCGCTTAGCCCGATGGCGTCCGCCTTGTGCTCCTGCGCCGCCTGGATAATAGTGTCCGCCGGCTGCTTGATGCCCAGGTTCACCACCCGGTAGCCGTTGTTGCTCAGGATGATGTCCACCAGGTTCTTGCCGATGTCGTGCACGTCGCCCTTCACCGTGGCCAGCACCAGCGTGCCCTTCTGCGAGCCCGCCTTCTTCTCCATCTTGGGCTCCAGATAGGCCACCGCCTGCTTCATCACCGAGGCCGAATCAAGCACCGAAGGCAGCTGCATCTTGCGCGCGCCAAACAGCTCGCCCACCGTGCGCATCCCGTCCAGCAGCACGTTGTTGATCAGGTCCAGCGGCGTGTACTGCCCCAACGCCTCTTCAAGTAATTGTTCAAGGGAGCGCCGCGCCGCCCCATCGCCGATCGCCTTCTCCCCGCGGATGATGGCGTACTTCAGCTTGTCCTCGATGGAGAGCGTCTCCACCTCGGCCGTCGCTTTCTCTTCCTTCTGCCCGCCGCGCCTGGCGAAGTAGGCCATGTAGTTGGCCAGCGGGTCGCCCGCCGACTGGTCGCGGAAGATCAGCTTGCGCGCCAGTTCAATTTCTTCTTCAGCAATCTTGTACAGCGGGTAGATTTTCGAATAGTTGACGATGGCCATGTCGAGGCCATGATTCACCGCCTCGTGCATGAACACGCTGTTCAGCACCCGCCGCGCATAGGTCTCCAGCCCGAAGGAAATGTTGCTCACCCCCAGCAGCGTCTTCACCTCCGGCAGCTCCTGCTTGATGCGCTTGATGCCCTGCAGCGTCTCGATGCCGGCGGTGCGGTATTCTTCCTGCCCCGTCGAAATGGGCAGGGTAAGCGCATCGAAAATCAGGTCCGTCGGGCGCACGCCATACTTCTTTGTGGCCAGCTCGAAAATGCGTTTGGCGATGGCCAGCTTCTTGTCAGCCGTCAGCGCCATGCCGTCTTCATCAATGGTCAGCGCGATCACCGCCGCGCCATAACCCTTGGCCATGGGCAGCACTTTGGAGGTGCGCTTCTCGCCATCCTCCAAATTGATCGAGTTGATGATGGGCTTGCCCGGGATGCGCTTCAGCGCCTCTTCCACTACGTCCGCTTCCGTGGAATCAATCAGCACCGGCGCCGGCACCCGCGTGGCAATCTTTTCCAGCACCGAGCTCATGTAGCCCTTTTCGTCTTCGCCCACGATGGCGCAGCACAGGTCCAGCATGTGCGAGCCTTCGCTCACCAGGCGCTTAGCCACCGCCAGAATGTCGTCATATTTCTTGTTCCGCACCAGCTCGCGGAACTGCGCCTTCTGCGTGGTCGTGTTCATCTCCTCGGCCACGATCAAAGGCTTGGGATCGAGATCGAGCGGCACCATGGTATAGGCACTGGCCGCCGCCGCTGTGGGCTTGAGTTCCCGCCTCGCCGGCTCCACTCCGCTAACCGCCGCCACCACCGCCTTCAGGTGCTCGGGCGTAGTGCCGCAGCAGCCGCCCACAATGCGCACCCCGTAGTCGGCGATAAAGTGCTTGTGATACTCCGCCAGCTCCGCCGGCTTGAGCTGGTACACCGCGTGCCCGCCCACGTTCTGCGGCAGTCCCGCGTTGGGCAGCACCGAAACCTGCTTGGGCGAGTTGACGCTCAGGTAACGCACCGCGTCATTCATCTCCCGCGGCCCGGTGGCGCAGTTCAGCCCGATGGCGTCCACGTCGAAGGGCTCCAGCGTGGTCAGCGCC
>DASVBI010000203.1:0-4436 GCA_036375915.1 Terriglobales bacterium
CCCAACCACCGGCAGCTGCCCGGCGTCGGCGGCGATGACCTGCACGTTGTCCGCACGCACCAGGCGGCGCAGCAGCCGGGCGCGCTGCGGGTGGAGGTCGGCGGCGACGATCTGCGCGTCGGGATTGCGGTCCGCCAATATCGCCGTTTTGCCGCCGGGCGCGGCGCAGCAATCCAGCAGCCGCTGCCCGCGCCCTACCAGCGCCGCCACCAGCTGCGACGCTTCATCCTGGATAGCGGCCCGGACTTGGCGAAAGGCAGCGGTGCGTGTGATTTCGCCTTTCTCTACCCGGCGGGCGTCGGCCAGAAACGCGCCCGGTGAAAGCTCGATGCCAGCCTGCCTTAATTCCTCCTCCGCCCCCGCAGTCCGCAAACGAATGGCGGTCACCGGCACTTGTTGGTCGTACTGGCAGATAGCCAGGGTTCTCGCGGTGCCGAATTCCGCGCACCACCGTTCCACCAGCCACTCCGGATGGGCGAACTGATAGGCCCAGGCCTGCGCCCCGGCGGCAGAGCTAGAATGCGGAGTATAGGAAGTCCATACCGTCTGCTCGGAGGACGGCGGCTGCGTGCCCTGCTTGAGTGCAGCAGCCAGCGAAACCGGCAGCCGCTCCTTCCCTTGCCGATCTCCAGGCAGTTTACGCAGTACGGCGTTTACGAACGGCGCGGCAGAGCGTTTGCGCGCCTTTTTCACCAGCTCCACGCTTTCGTAAATCGCTGCCCGTGCCGGCACCCGCTCCAGCCAACCGAGTTGGTAGGCGCCCAGACGCAGCGCGACCAGCACCTCGAGATCAAGCTTGTCCAAAGGCTGGGAGGCGATCTCCTCGATCGCCGTATCCAGCACCGAACGCCAGCGCAGCACCCCCATCACCAGTTCGGTGCACAGCGCGTGATCGGCGGCAGAAAGCTTCTGGTAGCGGCCGGAATGCAGCAGTTCGGAGGCGTAGGCGCCCTGCCGCTCCACTCGCAGGAGAATGTCAAAGGCGGCGCTGCGGGAAGCTGAGACCATAGAGGGCGATTCCAAAGCCGCTCAATCCGGGGGTGTCCTGACTACCCTAAAGCCAGAGCTATCTTTCGGGAACAAAGGAAATGCTATCGTCTGTCAGCCCGAGCGAGCCTGAGCCGAGCGCACGAGGCGAAGGGGAGTCGAGGGACCTTGTGTTTCAAATCCGAAGCGCAAGGTCCTTCGACTCCATGCTCAGGAAGACATTCCAAGAACACCTTCTCCAAGTCTCTCTCCCGCTTTGGGCCGGTAACCATTGACGAAGTCCCGGGCGGCCATGCGCTTTTTGCCCTCAGGCTGCACTTCCAGAAGCTCCATGGCGGTGTTCTGCCCGCAGCCCACCAGAAGGCGCTCGCCTTCGACTTTGATTTCGCCCGGCGTCAGGGTTGCCGCCACCGGCTTGGCCGCCCACACCTGCAGCTGCCTGCCGCGAAAGCTGGTAAAGGCCCCCGGCCAGGGCTGGAATCCGCGCAGCCGGTTGATGCTCTCCGCCGCCTTGCGCTGAAAATCAATCAGCCCGTCTTCGCGCTTCAGGATGGGCGCCAGGCTTGCCCGGCTGTGGTCCTGTGGGCGTGGCTGAATGGTTCCCGCGCTCAGCCCACGCAGGGTTTCAACCATCAGATCGGCTCCAATTTCGGCCAAACGCGGCGTCACGGCTTCCGCTGTGTCCTCGGGAGCAATCGGAATTTCCTTTTGCAGCAGGATGTCGCCGGTATCCAGTCCGGCGTCAATGCGCATCGTGGTTACGCCGGTCACCGTTTCGCCCATGGCGACCGCCCACTGAATGGGCGCGGCCCCACGGTATTTGGGCAGGAGCGAAGCATGCAGGTTGATGTTGCCCAGCGGCGGCAGGTCAATCATCCATTGCGGAATGATGCGTCCGTAGCCCACCACCACAATGGCCTGGGGCTCAAGGGCGGCAAGTTGCGCCCGGAATTCCTCGTTGTTCTTGATCTTGTCCGGTTGAATCACAGGCAGGCCCAGTTCCAGCGCGCGGCTCTTCACTGGCGAAGGGGCCAGTTCCAGGCCGCGCCCCCGCGGCTTATCGGGCTGGGTGACCACAAGACGCACCTCGAACCCGCTGCTCACCAGCTTTTCCAGCGTGGGAACGGCAAATCGCGGCGTGCCACAGAAAACGAGGTTCATTGTGTAATTGAGAAATCGGGTAATGGTGTAAATGATAGACGGCTTTTCCGGGTTTTCAATTTCTCAATTACCCGATTACACAATTACTCAATCAGCCCCACTCTCCCGCCTTCACCAGCTTGCGGATTTTGCGCTTCATCAGGTCGCGCTTCAGGGCGCTGATGTGGTGGATGTACAGGCGGCCGTTGAGGTGGTCGGTTTCATGCATGAAGGCGCGGGCCAGCATCTCTTCGCCGGTCTTCTCGAACCACTTGCCGGTGGCGTCTTGGGCCTTCACCGTAACCCGCATCGGCCGGGTCACAGGCTCGCGGAATTCGGGTATGCTCAGACAGCCCTCGCTGCCTTTTTGCTTGCCCTCGGTGTGGATGATTTGCGGATTTACCAGCACCAGCTTGGCGTCGGGGTCTTCCTTGAAGGTGACGTCAATCACCGCGATGCGCCGGGAAATGCCAATCTGGGGCGCCGCCAGCCCGACTCCATGCGCCGCATACATGGATTCGAACATGTCATCCAGCAATTTGCGCAGTTCGTCGTCAAAAACCTCCACCGGCACGGCGGCTTTCTCCAGCACCGGGTCGCCATATTTCACAATGGGATAGATCATCAGTAGTTCTGCAGTTGTTGGCAGTAGCCTTGAAAGTTCCTGACTGTTTCGGTAATGGAATCGCCGCCGAACTTCTCCAGGGCGCAGCGCGCCAGGGTGAGCGCCACCATGGCTTCCGCGGCCACCCCGGCGGCCGGGACCACGCACACGTCGGAGCGCTCGTAGGCCGCCTTCACCGGTTCACGGGTGGTGAAATCCACCGACTCCAGCGGCCGCCGCAGGGTGGATATCGGCTTCAAGTAGCCCCGCACCAGAATGTCCTCGCCATTGGAGATGCCGCCTTCCACGCCGCCGGCATGGTTGTGCTTGCGCACAAAGCCGGTAAAGGGCGGCGCGCCGGCGCGCGCTTGCCGCGAATAGCCTATTTCATCATGCACCTGCGACCCCGGGGAAGCGGCGGCTGAAACCCCTACCCCGATCTCCACCGCTTTCACCGCCTGCAGCGACATGACGGCGCCGGCCAGCAGTCCGTCCAGGCGCTCGTCCCAGTTGGCATAAGTGCCCAGGCCGGGGGGAACATGGTGGGCCACTACCTCGAAGACCCCGCCCACCGAGTCGCCGGTGCGCAGTGCCTGGTCCACTTCGGCTTTCATGCGCTGCTCGGCTTCCGGGTCGGCGCAGTTGAGCAGCACTTCATCTTTTTCGGCCAGGCCGCGAATCTTCTCCCAGGGAATTTCGGCGTTGGGCAGGGCGGCAGCGCCTACCGCCAGAACATGGCTGAGCACCTCGATGCCGAGCTGGCGCAGAAAAAGCTTGGCCACCGCCCCCACCGCCACCCGCGCTGCCGATTCCCGCGCCGAAGCCCGCTCCAGCACGTAACGCGCCTCGCCGAAGTTGTATTTCAGAGCTCCCGCCAGGTCGGCATGGCCGGGGCGCGGCGATTTGACCGCCTTGTGCCGGGCGGGATCGCCTTCGCCTACCGGCAGCGATTCCTGCCAGTTCTTCCAATCTTTATTTTCCAATAGGATGGCAATGGGCGAGCCAATCGTGGCCCCATGCCGCACGCCGGAAAGGATATGCGCCTGGTCGCGCTCAATCTTCATGCGCCCGCCGCGGCCGTAACCCTGCTGGCGGCGCCAGAGTTCGCGGTCGAGGAATGTCTGGTCTACTTGCAGTCCGGCGGGCAGGCCGGTAAGCAGCGCCACCAGCGCCTCTCCATGCGACTCTCCCGCGGTAAAATAGCGAAGCATGAAATCAGGATTGTATCCGATGCGCGCAACCTTAACGTTTTTACTTAGTTCCGCCGCTTAGTCCGCTCCGCCTCCCGGGGGCCAAAGAGCTGCAGGAAAGTAGGTTGAATTCCTCAGTAACTTTTCAACAAATATCCTCCCCGGGCGGCTAGATTCCCGACCAGAAAAGCTATAAAATGCCTTAGAAGCTCGGGACTTACAGTTACTGGCTGATCAGCCGCCACTCGGTCCGTTCGTAGGCATGCCCTCTGGCCGTCCTTAAGGAGAATACTTGTCTGCCTGCTTGGTATTAAAGGAAAGCTCGCGTGCTTTGATTCAGGAAGCAGTTAGGGCCTTGAAGCCCTTTTTTCCTGAGATCACGGCCGCCTGGCGGGCAAGGATGTTTGAGGAGTTCCAGTTCGACGGCCGGGCAATGACCGCCCTGGAACGCCTGAACCTGGGTACCGGGTTCGCCATCTTCTGCCAGTGCGATTTCCAGACCTTTGCGGAGAACC
>DASVBI010000438.1:0-7250 GCA_036375915.1 Terriglobales bacterium
GAGGGCCACCGCGCCCACGGTGTCGTGGGAGGCGGAAAAAACGTCGAGCTTGGATTCGCCTAATGCCTGCAGGGCGCGCAAACGCTGCACCTCCCGCGCGATCACCAGCTCCTGGTTCTCAATCAGTGGAACCCCGTGTTCTGCGGCGAAACGCTCCGCTCCGGGGCCGACAAAGTACACGTGCGGGCTTTGTTCCAGCACGATGCGCGCGACATGGATGGGATTGCGGATGCGTTCCACGCAACCTACGCCGCCGGCGCGCAGCGTGGCCCCGTCCATCATGAGGGCATCCAGTTGCACCCGCCCGTCGCGATTCAGAAAACTGCCTCGGCCGGCGTCGAAGGCCTCATCGTCCTCCATCACCTTCACGGCGGCTTCCACCGCATCCAGGGCTATGCCCCCGCGCTCCAGTTCGCGCCATCCCGCGGCCATGGCGGCGCGGATGCCGGTCAGGTGAGCCTCCACCATATCGTCGGGAATCGCCCACCCGCCGCCGTGCACCACCAGAACCGGTTTATGCAATGACTTTGTCCGGCATGGAATGAATGACTCGACAGTCTAGCATTCGTGGGATGCAGCAAGGCTCGGCACAGGGTTACTTCCAGGTTTCAAAGTTTCCCAGGTTTCAAGGTTTCATGACTTTTCAGGTGTCACGCCTCCACGGCTCCTGTTGACATCCCACACGTCCCGGAGCATACTCCTGTGCGGAGGCCACAGGAGTATGGCCGAAGCCAAGTCGGAAGTCCTGCAGGGCACGCTCGACCTCATGGTGCTCAAGACCCTGCAGGCGCTGGGGCCCCTGCACGGTTACGGAATCGCCCGCCGCATCGAGCAGGTCAGCGGCCAGGTGCTGCTGCTCAACCAGGGCACCATCTATGCTTCCCTGATTCGCCTGCTGCAGAGGGGCTGGATTACCGCCGCCTGGGGCACGTCGGAGAACAAGCGCAAGGCGAAGTTCTATTCCCTCACCGCCAGCGGGCGGAAGCAGTTGCGCGAAGAAACCGAGAACTGGGAACGGATCGCCGCCGTCATGGGCCGTGTATTGCAACTCTAGAGGAGGGCGCGCCATGTGGGAGCGGCTACGGAGTTTGGGCTCGCGGCTATGGGCGTGGGCGCGCATGGGCCGCCTGGAGCGCGACTTCGCCGAAGAACTGGAGTCGCATGCGGCCATGCTGGCGGAAGAACACCTCCGCCGCGGCCTGCCTCCGGAAGAGGCCCGCCGCCAGGCCCTCATTGGCCTCGGCAGCCCGGCTCAGCTCCGCGAGTCCTTCCGTGAGCAGCGCGGCCTGCCGCTGTTGGAGCGGGTTGCGCAGGACCTTCGCTATGCCGTGCGCATGTTTCGCAACTCTCCGGGTTTCACGCTCTTTGCCGCCGCCGCCCTGGCCCTGGGCATAGGCGCCACTTCCGCCGTCTTCAACATCGCCGATGCGGTTCTGCTTCGTCCTCTGCCTTACCGCGATCCTGCGCGTCTGGTAATGCTCTGGCAGGATGACACCGCCTACGGCTTTCCCCGTAACAATCCCAGCCCCTGGGCCTTTGAGCAGTGGA
Source organism: Terriglobales bacterium (assembly GCA_036375915.1). Taxonomy (GTDB): domain Bacteria; phylum Acidobacteriota; class Terriglobia; order Terriglobales; family Acidobacteriaceae; genus JAICWP01. The sequence continues at coordinate 1,549 of DASVBI010000438.1, forward strand.
GAAAACGGAATCAGGTCTTTGCGGCTATGGCCGCTCTTACCCACGACTCGTTCAACCTGCTGGGCCGTGGTGAACCCGAATATCTGCACGCCGATACGGTTACGGCTAACTTCTTCTCCGTGCTGGGAGTCGCCCCCGCTTTAGGGCGCACCTTCACCACGGACGACGGTCGCCCCGGCGCGCCGCTCAGCGCCGTGCTCAGCTACGGATTATGGGTGCGACGCTTCGGCGCGCAGCCGCAGGTGGTCGGCCAGGACCTGCTGCTGAATGGCGCCAAGTACACGGTGGCGGGCGTGATGCCCCGCGGCTTCCAATTCCTCGACCCTCAGGTAGACCTCTGGGTTCCGGCGCAGTGGGACAGTGGCTACATTGACGAAAAGAAAACCGACCACTTCCTCAAAATTGTTGCCCGTCTGCGGCCCGGGATCTCGGCGCCACGCGCGGGCGCAGCCATGGCACTGCTGGGAAAGCAGCTCGCCACCGGCGATGTGTCCGATTTGACCGCGGTCGTAGTGCCCCTGCGGGAGCAGGTGGCCGGTGATGTCCGCCCCGCGCTGCTCGTCCTGCTAGGCGCCGTGGCTTTACTCCTGCTGATTGCCTGCGCCAACGTTGCCAACCTGCTGCTGGCGCGGGGCAGCGCGCGCGCCTCCGAATTGGCGGTGCGCCTGGCGCTGGGCGCAAGCCGAAAGCGTGTGATTGAGCAACTGCTGGTTGAGAGCCTGGTGTTGTCCTGCGCTGGAGGGGCGGCTGGGCTCGTCTTAGCGGTGCTGGCCACAGGCTTCCTCGGCCAGTTGATCCCACTGGGCATCTCCAATGCCGGCGCTCCCGCTATTAATGGCCCCCTGCTCGCCTTTGCCGCCGGTGTCTCTGTTGCCGCCGGAATTCTGTTCGGCACCCTGCCGGCATGGCGGGGCTCGCAACTGGAGCTGGTCGCGTCACTGAAGCAGGGCGGCGGGCGCTCCGGCGTCGGCGCTGCTGGTCAGCGCTTGCGCAGCGCGCTCGTGGTCAGCGAGGTGGCGCTGGCCATGGTGCTGTTGGCCGGCGCCGCCCTGATGATTCGAAGCTTCCAGAAGCTCTACCACCAGGACCCCGGGTTCCGAGCGGAACACGTGCTCACCCTGCAGACGCGGCTGCAATATCCCAAGTACCAACAGATGGCGCGCCGCAGCGAGTTCTATCGCCAGGTGTTGCAGCGGGTGGAGACCCTGCCCGGTGTGGTCGCGGCCGGCTACACCACTTATCTGCCCCTGGCCGACTCCGGCGGCGGCAGCCTGGTGACGGTGGAGAACCATCCCGTAGATCCTAAGCATTTCCTGATTGCCAACGTGCGCGTGGTCAGCCCTGACTACTTCCGCACTGTGGGTATGACGCTGAGGCGCGGGCGGCTGCTTGACCACAACGATGGACCCGAAAGCCCGCGCGTAGCGGTCATAAACGAAAACATGGCGCGCACCTACTGGCCCGGGGAAAATCCTGTTGGCCGCCGCTTCAAGCGTGGCCAGCTGCGATCCGATAGTCCCTGGTACACCGTAATTGGCATCGTCGCGGACATGCGCCAGGGTGGAATGGATATTCCGGTGCGCCCCGAGGCTTATTTCACTTTCGAACAAGCCGATTTCTTCCCTCCTGACTCCCTGGCCGTGCGAACTACCGGCGACCCTCAGATTATTACGGAACAAGTACGCCGGCAGATCTGGGCGGTTGACCGTGAGGAGCCGGTCGCCGCCGTTATTCCGCTGCAGGAAATAGTAGAGGCGAGCGTGGCTCCGGCACGGCTGCAAACCGGGCTACTGGGCGGCTTCGCCGGCATTGCCCTGCTGCTGGCCGCGCTGGGAATTTACGCCGTGCTCTCCTTCCTCGTGGCCCAGCGCACGCAGGAACTCGGCCTGCGGCTCGCGCTCGGCGCACGGCCTGCCCAGGTGCTGCGCACGGTCATGGCACAGGGACTTAAGCTGTACTTGCTCGGGCTGGTCATTGGCATCACGGCGGCCTTGGGCCTGGCGCGCTTCCTCGCTCATCTGCTGTTTGGGGTGAGCGCAGCCGACCCGCTTTCTTACGCCGCTGTCATCGCGCTCATGGCCACCGTGGCTGCGCTGGCGTGTTACCTGCCCGCACGCCGCGCCATGCGTTTCGATCCCATGGCCGCGCTGCGCTACGAGTAGCTGACAACACAACCATTCATTCCGGCAGCACGCTCTTTAAATGCGCAAATCAGTTGCGCAAAGCCCGCCTGCGGGAGAGAATTGCGCCCCGCATGCCGGCCGGCACGCCAGCGCAGCGCAAGGGGCTCACGGGCAAGCTGACGGTGGTCCTCGCCCTGCTGGGAATCTCCGCCTTCATCAATTACATAGACCGCGGCAATCTCTCCCTGGCCGCGCCCATGCTGAAGGATGAGCTGGGCCTTTCCCCCGCGCAACTCGGCCTTTTGCTTTCGGCGTTTTTCTGGACCTATGCCTGCCTGCAGCCGCTCTCCGGCTGGCTGGTGGACCGGGTGAACGTCAACTGGGTAATCGCCGGCGGATTCTGCCTCTGGTCCTGCGCCACCGCCGCCACTGGAATGGTTCACGCCTTCGCAACCTTATTGGGGGTGCGCCTCCTGCTGGGGGTGGGCGAGTCGGTTACCTTCCCCTCCTATTCCAAGGTCATCGCGCTCCATTTTCCGGAGGAACATCGCGGACTGGCCAATTCCATTATCTCCGCCGGGTTGACCCTGGGCCCGGGACTCGGGATGTTAGCAGGTGGAATGTTGATGGCCCGGGTGGGCTGGCGGCCCTTCTTCATCGTGCTCGGGCTAGTAAGCCTGTGCTGGCTTGTGCCCTGGCTCAAGTGGATGCCGGATGCAGGCCAAGCCCCGCCGGTGAAAAAGACGGGGGCGCCGAGCTTTCCCGAGTTCCTGCGCCTGCGCTCCGCCTGGGGAACCTGCGCGGGGTTGTTTTCCATGAACTATGTGAGTTATTTCCTGATCACCTGGCTGCCTTTCTACCTGGTGCGGGAGCGGCACTTCTCCATGGACAGCATGGCTAAGACGGGAGGTGCGGCCTACCTGCTGGGGGCCGCGTCCGCCACCTTGGCAGGCTGGTATTCCGACCGCTGGATTTCCGCCGGCGCAACCCCCACCCGGGTGCGCAAGACGTTCGTGGCCGGCGGGCTAGCGCTCTCCGGGCTTCTGCTCGGCCTGTCCGCGGTCAGCGGTCCGGCGCTTTGCGTCTTCCTGATTATCGCGGGCGTGATTTTCTGGAGTGCCAGCTCTTCCAACCTCTGGGCCATTACCCAGACTCTGGCGGGTCCGCAGGCGGCAGGACGGTGGACCGGCTTCCAGAATTTTATCGGCAACCTGGCCGGCATGGTGGGCCCGGCGCTCACCGGCTACGTCCTGCAATGGACGGGGCAGTTTTACTGGGCGTTCGCCATCATGACCGCGGTAGCGCTGGCCGGCACCGCTTCCTGGATCTTCCTGATTGGACCAGTCGAGCAGGTGCGCTGGGGCAGGCAACTGCAAGCCACCGCTGTCTCCGGCTAATGCGGGCAAGTTTCGCAGTTTCGAGTTTCCAGTTTCAAAATCTAAACCTGCGCACCGAAAAGCCTGGGCAGCCTTGCAACCCAGGGAACCTCGAACCTTCAACCTCGCGCTGATTCTTGAAACTTGAAACCTGAAATTTGCAACTCTTACTGCGGCTCCGTTCCCGTCGTGGTCTTGTGCTCCACCTTGGTGGACGCGCGCCGCGTCTTGCGCGCACCCTTATGAACCACGCGCTTGGTGGCGCGCTTGGTCTTGTGGTAGCCCTTGCGGGTCGCCGACGCGGTCTTGTGGCCGGTCTTCTTGGCGGCATTCCCGGTGGCGCGGCCGGCAGTTTTCATGTCCTGCTTAATACCCGTGTTCGGTGTGGTAGTGGAGGTATCCGACTGCCCCCACGCCGCCGTCCCCAGGGTCACTGCCAGGCTCAACAGTGCAATTCCCAGTAGATGTCTCATATTCACCTCGATTCTTGGATGCAGAATTCCGGATTTAAGCCGCACTGAAAACAGCCGGCAACCCCCCTCGCGGCCCCGAGCCTTGCTAACGTTCTTACGTTCCCGCTGTTCTTGCAGCGCGAAAGTAGGCCGTCGCTGCCGGGCGAAACAGAAGATACGCGAACACCGCCAGCAGCGCGCTGTGTACCAGCAATGCCTGCCGGGAGTGGAGGCTTATGATGACGTGAAAAGCCAGCCAGGCCAAGGCCAGCCAGCGTGCCCAATTGGCGCGCCGGAGCAGGCAGATTCCGCAAACAATGGCCACCAGATTGATAAGAAGAGCCCACAGGAGGTCATACTGAACGTGACCGGTCCCCTGCAACTCAGCCGCGTGAGAAGCAGACGCGAGTATCCCGATGGCCAGGAAGATGCAGCCGACGATAGTCACGGAGAGTGGCCGCCGGTTCATGGGCTAGATTTTCGCGTTCCTCCGGCCGCTCACTGCAACTTCGCGTACTCCGCCTTGGCTTCTTTCAGGATGGGAATGTCGGGATCGGCATCTTTCCAGAGGGCGAAGAAATCCTGATAGGCGGCTCTGGCCTTGGCTGGGTCTCCGCTCATCACATAGGCCCGGCCCAGACCCAGCTTGGCCAGCGAATGCTCGGGGCCGACCGGAGCGACGGGGCGATGGTCCACAATCTTCTGAAATTCCGCCGCGGCCTCCGTCCCGCGCTTTGCCTGCAGGTAGGCCTGCCCGCGGACATAAATAGGCAGGAGCGCTTGCGCAACGCCGAGTTCGTAGGGCACCGCCGCCTGCAGGCGCTCAATCGCCCCGTTGGGAGCCTTGCGATTCATGCCTGCCAAGGCTTCCACCATGGGGATGCTCACGGCGTGTAGTAGCGTATCGGCCGGGAAGCGGCGGCTCAGGTCGGCCGTTATCGCTTGCGCCCGGACCACATCTCCGCTCATGGCCAAGGCCACCGCCACCAGCTCCAGGTTGCTCCGGCCGCTCGCCAGGCTAGAACTCGATGTGCATAGTTCTTTCGCTTTCGCCACATTTCCGACCTCGGCCAGCGTCAGCGCCAGGGCCGCCTGCGTGACCGCCGTAGTGCCCTTGAACCCCAGCCGCTCGGTGACCTGCACCGACCGCTGCATCAATTCTCCCGCCTTTTGTAGTTGCCCTCTTGCCGCCGCTGCGCTGCCAGCTTCGTTCAACAAGAGGTATTCGCTGGGTTTCCCCTCCGACCATTTCAGTTCCTGCTGCATGCCGGCCGCATCGCCGCTCAAGAAGGCCAGATCATATAGTTCCTGATGAACAAACAGGTTGTCTGCCTTGGCGTCCACCGCCCTCTTCAAAAGGGAACGCGCCTCCTCCAGCCGGTTCAGCCCCAAGTACCCCCCCGCTGCATGCACGTAGCCGAAGGGGGTGTTGGGCTCCAGCCGCGAGCATTCATTGGCCATGGCAATCGCTTTTTCGAAATCCCCGTAGTACACGTTGTACAGGAGAGCCAGGTTGCCGAAGGCGGTGGAATCATTGGGATAGGCCTTGACGGCCAGCTCGAGATCTTCTTTGTCTTTCTCGATGTCACCAATGGCGGTGTAATAGTGGTCAACGATGTAGAAGCGCTCGCGGTCGCTCACGCGTTCGCGCAGGTCAAACGCCTTCCTGGCCTCTCCTAAAGATTTATCTTCTTCACCAACGTTGAGGTAAATGGCAGCGAGGCGCGCGTGGGCCATGGCGAAGTTCGGGT
>DASVBI010000309.1:0-6121 GCA_036375915.1 Terriglobales bacterium
TTTATACCCCTTTTCCGGCAAAAAGTTTCGGGTCGCGAGCAATTTTTTTTTAAAAAGAAAGGGAGCTCCTAAGTAAGGAGCTCCTAATTGGGGATGGCCGCGGGCCGGGTCTTCATCAACTCCAGAAACCTGGGGTCCTTGCGCAGGCCGGCGAACTCTGAATCCTTGTAAACATCATCAATGCCCTTATAGCCCTCCTCCATGGCCATTCTCAGGTAGAGCAGAGAACGATCCGCCATCCCCATATGGGCAAAGGCCTTGGCCAGCATGTAGTGATAGTGTGCGCGGTCGCTCACCGACGAGGTTTGGGCGATCACTCCCTGGGACGAGGTGCGGTCCAGAATAGTGGGATCAATTTGCAGGGCCCGGGTGTACTCCGCTATGGCCAATTCGAACTTTTTCTGGGCAAAGTAGGCTGTCCCCAAGTTGCTGTGGAAGGAAGCTGAATCGTCGTAGAGCTTAATCGCTTTACGATATTGTTTGACCGCCTTGCCGTACTTCTTGCGAAAGTAATAAACCGCGCCCAGGTTGTTATAAGCTTCGCCGTAATTTTTGTCGGCCTTGATGGAGCGATGGAAGTCCTTTTCCGCGTCCTTCAGACGCTGCAGCATCAGCTCCACAATTCCCATCTTGTTATAAAGCAGGGAATCCTTCGGCTTTTTCTCCAGAGCCGCTTTGTAGTAGTCAATGGCGTCGAGGTAGAGCTTTTGACTGCGCAATGAATCGGCCCGTTGCTCCAATTGCTGCGCCGACCAGTCTCTGGGCGGAGGCTCCACCACATGGACCGGAGGTGGCGCCGGTTCGAGCTGAGCTAAGGCTGGAACGGTGGACCAGGCCAGTGCGGCAACACATATCAAGAGCAGGAACAGCGAGTAACGCGAACTGCGGCTGTACGCGCGAGGCATGGTGCACCTCCTGTGACCGATCCCCACAACCGGTCAACTGCCGCCGTCAATGAGGCTGGGCGGGCGGCGGAGACGGAGGCGAGGGCTTGTCGTCCTCTTTAAAGATACCCACAATTTTGCCAAATAAACCCTTTTTCTTTTTCTGCGGGTCGGCGGCTTGTTCCTGGGCGCCCGCGGCCTGCTGGCCGGGTTGCGCGCCAGCGGGCTGCCCGGGAGGCAGCGGAGGCAGGGGCTTGGGTCCGCCCAGTCCCAGAATTCTGGCCAGGAATCCGCGGTGCTCACCCATAGCCTGGTCACAGGTCTCCGTGGGTTCGGTGCCGGCGATGAACGCGGCCACATAATCATTCGGGCAGGTCGAAGTCGCCAGGGCGTTAGTCACCTTGTCCAGTTGTACGTTTACCACTCCGGTAGGCTGTTCAAAATCGCTCACGTCGTGGTATTGGGGCAGGGCAACCGCCCGCTTCATGAAGTCGGTCCAGATGGGAGCCGCAATTTCGGCCCCGCTCAAACGGATGTCGCTGTAATCGTCATATCCAACCCAGACGATACAGAGGAGGTCGCTGGTGTAGCCGGCAAACCAGGCATCATGGGAGGTGCCGGTCTTACCGGCGGCGGGGGCGTTGAATCCGGCGGAGCGCACGCCAAAAGCCGTCCCGAAATTGAGCACGCCTTCCATCATGTTGGTCATGATGTAGGCCACCCGCGGATCGAGCACCGGCTTCTGTTCCGCCTGGTAGCTGGCCAGCACGTCTCCCTTGGAGTTACGCACGGAATTGATCAGCACGGGGCTTAATTTGATGCCGCTGTTGGCGAAAACCGTATAAGCCGAAGCCATTTCCAGCGGGGTGGCGTCATAGGCGCCCAACGCCATGGCGGGGGTGGCCTTCACCGAGGTAATGCCGGCTGCGCGTGCCATGTCCGCTACTTTGTCATAGCCCACCATCTGGGCCAATGCCACCGTAGCGTTGTTCAAGGAGAGAGCCAGAGCGTAGCGGGCGGTCACCTGGCCGTGGTACTCGTCCTTGTAGTTGCGCGGCTCGTAGATCTGATCGCCGTAGCTGAATGTAGTGGGCTGGTCGTTGATCATGGTAACCGGCGTGACCACTACGGGAGCTGTGGGAGTTGCCGTGGGAGCCGGCGCCGCATCCGTTGGGTTTGCGGTCTGAGGCGCGGCGCTGGCCGGAGTAACGGCATTGCCGCCGGGTGCGGGATTGACGGTGCTGTTGGCCTGTGCAGCCGCCACCTCAGCCGGAGAAATCCCCCCGGTGAGCGCGGTGTTGATTGCTGCCGCGTATACAAAAGGCTTGAAAATGGAGCCGGTGGGCCGCTTCGCCATGGCGTGGTCCAACTGGCTGAAGGCGTAATTACGGCCCCCCACCAGGGCGAGCACGTGGCCGGTGTGCGGATCCATGGCGACCAGCGCGACTTGCGCGTCCGGACCCGGCAGCACGCGGGTCTCATACTTGGCCTTGCGTCCTTTGCCAATACGGATGCGGCGGGTGCGCAATTTGAGCAGCTTGGCGTCCACCACCTTCAGGCCTTCTGCCACCGCCTGGGCGGCGCCGCGCTGCAAGTCGGGATCCAGGGTGCTGTAGACGTGGTAATTGCCGTCCGTCAGTTCCGGCTCGCTGAAGTGGCTGGTCAGGGTGTCCTTTACCAGATCAACAAAATAAGGGGCATCGCTGGCTTCTACATTCAGGGGAGCCAGCTTGAGAGGGGCAGCCTTGGCGCGCTCGGCGTCAGCGCGGGTGATGGCGTGGGTCTCCACCATAGCGTCCAGCACCAGGTTGCGGCGGTCCAAGGCCCGCTCGGGATGGCGATAGGGCGAGAGATAGCTGGGACGCTGAATCAGGCCCGCCAGCAGCGCCGCTTCCGGCAGGGTTATGGCCTGCAAGTCCTTGTTGAAAAAGGCGTGGGCAGCTTCGGCAAAGCCGTGGATGGCGAAGGAGCCGCGTTGTCCCAGGTCCACTTGGTTGGCGTAGAACTCGAAAATCTGTTCCTTGCTGAAACGGTTCTCCAGTTCGATGGAGATCAGCATCTCTATCAGCTTGCGGTGGAAGGTCTTCTGCGGCGTCAGGAAAAACATGCGCGCCACCTGCATGGTGATGGTGGAGCCACCCTGCTCGTGGCGGCCCTCGCGCAAGTCCACTAATGCGGCCTCCAGCAGGCGGAAATAATTGACTCCGCCATGCTGGAAAAAGCGGCGGTCCTCGATGGAAAGCACCGCCTCGCGCATGGCCTTGGGAATGTCCTGGTACTTGACCACCTGGCGCTTGGAGCGTTGCTGGGTGGAAAGCGCTGTGATCAGCTGCGGCTCCAGATCGTACGCCCCCACTTCCTTGCCGGCTGCCAGAATGCCGGAGACTTTGCCTTTTTCGATGTTGATTTCAGCCTCGCCGGGCCCGTCATAGGACTCCGGTCCGGGCGCAATGGCTATGCCGTTCCGTCGCAACTGGTAAACCCCGACGCGGGAAACCGCCTTGGCACCCTCCTGGCTGTAGCCGGCACGCTGCAATTCAGCGGCAATGTCGCTGCTGGTGATGCGCTCGCCCACCCGCACCGGTTCCGGCGCGCCATAAATCTTGGCGGCGTTATCGAAGATCGGGCCGCTCAGGCGCCGATCCACCACACGGGCGTACTTTACCCAGTAGAAAGTGAACACCCCGGCAACCGCAACGGCCATAAACAAGAAAATCGCCAGGCCGGCGCGGAGCACGGCATCCTGGGGGAGAAATTTACCAACCCCCGAATCGCTGCCTCTCGGAATCCTGATCTTGATGCTCACAGAGATGGACGAAGAACCTACAAAATTAAGACGATGGCGGGCACGTTGGGCATTATCCAGAGCCGCGCTGGCCGGGCTCATCCCGGTGGGCCAGCACCGGGTCCTCACACCAGCACATCACACTGTCATTTTAAATCAAGTTGACCCCTATCTACGGGTAGCAACTGAGATGCCAAGAGGGCATGGCCGAAGGGGCTGTCTCGATTTTCGGCATGGGGCAACCCCAGGTTCTTGTGGTTTAGTCTTCGAAGCTCCTGGCGCCGGCGCCGAAGCCGTTCCGCGCCTGCTTCCACAACCACTTGAGCACGCGCGCATCGTTGTAGCAATACGCCAGATTGTGGTTGAGGGTGGAGAAGCAATGCCGCTGGCAGGTCTTCTTCATTTCCCGCAGCTCACCGGCGTCAAACCTGGGCGTGTCAATATTGCCCCAGTCGTAGCTGGCGGCATACATGGGGAAGCATGGAGCCACGGTGCCATCGGTGCGGATAATGACGTTGTTCTGCCCGGCGCGACAGTTCCACTCGCTAAAGTGAACTTCACCATTCGGCTCCTGCACGACGCCGTCCATAGAAGCCAGCAATTTGGTGACTTCGCCGTTTCCGCCGCTGCCATCCCCATACCAGCCCAGCTCCTTCAAGTTCGCGCCCGAAGCCATGCGCATGAAGGCCTTCATTTCCCGCAAGCGCTGCACTGAATTCACCATCTGGTAGCCGGAGCGGTTCTTCTCGATCAGCCAGTCAATGAGCGCGTCCACCTCCCGCCAGTCCTGGGGACGAATGTAAGTGGGATTTTCCTCCAGATGCTTGAAATGCTCATCCTGCTCCAGCATGGGAGTTTCATTGATGTGGTAGTCGGTGGCCACACGGTGAGCGCGCGCGTAATCGGTGAGCTGGCGCACGTCTTCCAGGTTGTTGCGGCAGATGTTGATGTTGAAAAACACCATGTAGCCGTATACGTACTGCTTGCGCAGCACATGCTCCAGATTCTGCCGCGCCGGAACCAGGGCCTTGGGCAGTCCGGGCTTGAGATCCCAGGCATCCATGGCAAAATTAAATACCGCCACCCCGGCATCGCCCAGCCGGTCCGCTACTTCCGGCCGCAGCAGGCGGCCATTGGTGCCAATGTAAATCCAGAAGCCCTTCTTGGCGGCGTAGTACACCACCTTGTGCGCGAATTGCGGCCGCAGCAGCGGTTCGCCGCCCATCAGGGCCAGCACCCGGCAACCATGGTCGTGCAGCCAGTCAATGGAGCGGCGGGCAACGTCCTCCGTCATGCCCTTTACCCGGTTGTCGAAAGCCCAGCAATACCAGCAATCTAGGTTGCACTTGTACTCCACAAACAGGTAAGAGGTGATGGGGTGAAAGTCCCCGGGAAGCACGCGCGAACGCATGTAAGGGAAGAGCCATCCCCGCATCTTGCGATAGATATCGGATCGGCTCCACTCGCGCTTTTCCGGCGGGCTCTCTGGGCCTGCCAGCGCCAGCAATTCGGGATGCTGGGGAAAAACCGGTTCTGGGAGAGTCAAACCTGCGGGCTGAAGTGTTCGCGGAACGTGGTTACCGCCGTTCATGAGCAGATCGTGGATAGCAACGTCAATGCGGAATTTGGGAGCGGTGGCCATGAGTAGTTTCCTCCTGGTTGGTTAAACACACCGTGGATGGGGACCTAAAGCAACGCAACAGGGTATTGCGTGCCTCAAGACTGCCAGCTACCACGCACAGATGATGGAGGAAGTGCTGCGTCGCTATTTTTTTAAAGGCCACCGGCTGCCTCCCGCTGGCCACCATTCCGCAGGAAGGACCCGAATTACCCGCGGTGGCGATTGAGCAGGGCACAGAAGGCGACCGCGGGCGCCTGCCGGCGCCCGCCGTGGAGAGGCTCTACGCTGCCGCGGAGTGGTATTCGGTATGCTTCTTTACGTGGGCCACCGGCTTTTCATTCAGCAGCAATTCGGTAGCTTGCACGTAGGGATTGTTGTGGAACCAGCGCCGCACGACCCCGGCATGGAGGAAGTTGGCGACAGCGAGCAGGCTCATGCCCTGGTGATGCGCCATCCAGCAGCGCACCAGTTCGTGGCTGTGCCGCCGGGGATGCTGCAGCGAGGGCGTGTAGTCCCCCGCTTCGTAGAAACCGTAGTCTCCCAGCCAGCCCTGGCCGGCCATTTTGTGTAAATTCTGCAGCGCAGAACAGGGATCCACACTTAACGCCAGCACGGTCGAGTAAGGCGAGACCACCAGGGCCTCCAGTTCGTCCTTATGCAGGGCCAGTCGCGGCAGACCGAAGGCGTGGTACTGGTAGTTGCCGGCCTCATCCGTCTGGAAATAAGCCGATTCGGAAATACCCCAGGGAATATGCCGGCGGGCAGCGTAGTCCTGCTGCGAGCGCACCGCCGCCAGGCGGGAGCGTTCCAGCAGGGTGTTGGGATAGGTGC
>DASVBI010000226.1:0-7190 GCA_036375915.1 Terriglobales bacterium
GCCTCTGTCTCGCGGCCAGAGCTGGCACATTCTTATCAGAGACTTGCAATCCAACCGGCGACCTCGTCCTGTCTGCCAATTACTTTTCTGTGTGCTGCGATTGCGCCCACTGCTGCACTTTGCTCCATGCCTGCGCCGCCCGCGGCTGGGTGGGCGTTACCCCTTGCGCGCGTGCCCGGCTAAACCATTTCAGAGCTTCAGGATAGTTCTGCGGCACTCCGTCGCCGGTGGCGTAGCGCACTCCCAGCGCCAGTTGCGCCCCCGCGTCTCCCGCTTTGGCCGATTCCAGCAGCAGCTTCAGAGCATCGCGGCTTAGAGTGTTGCCGTTCGCCGATTCCGGGGCAGCCTTCACCACCGCCTGGTTCAGGCTGAGCCGCCCGGCCGGAGCTGATGGCGGAGCTGGCGCCGGCGCCGGCCGCAGTTGAAAAGGCGGGGGCGTGAGCTGGGCCTCCGGCGTAGGCGCCGCCGACGTGGGAGGCAAGGCTTCGGCCTGCTGCGCGACCGCGGTTGGTTGCGCGCTGGGCGCGGCCTGCACGGTTGTCGCCTGCATTGTTTGGGCCCGTGACCCGGAACCGGGCGGCGAAGTGGGTGCCGCGGCGTTGGACGGCGGAGCCTTCTGCACCGCGGCGCGCTCCGCCTTGAGCCCTGGGACCGTCGAGGCAGGTTTGGCTTCCCGGTGGCTGATCCGGTTTGGTTGCACCTGCCGTTCTGGCCTGGGTCGCGCCGGACGCGGGGCTGGCGCTGCTTCACTGCCGCCCTCTGCGTCTGCTTCCGGCGAGGGCTCCGGCGCCGGGGCCTGGCTCGTGGGCGCGGGTTGGGCCGCTGGAGAAGAAGAACTCGGCGCGGTGGCTGCGGGAACTGCCGGGGCCGTGACCGGCGGAGCTGCGCTCGAAGCCGCCTCTACCGTGCTGCTGCGGGGCTGGTTGCCGGCCGCTTGTGGCGCGCGATTGCACCACCGCAGCCAGATGAGCCCGGCCAGCGCTACTACCACCCCGGCTACGATCAGCTTGCGCGAGATGGTGTGTTCCGGCAAATTCAAAGGCGCGGGCGCGAATCCTCTTAAGGCACGCGCGGGATGGGGCTGCGGCGCCGCCATACGGACCGGGCGCATTTCGATTTCGCAAATCAGGTCGTCGTCCGGATCGGCGTTGGGGAATGGCGCGGGGACGAGCGGCGTGGGGGCGGGGAACTGCGGGCTTTCCGCCTTGATCAGTTGAAAGGCGCGCGCTTGCGGATTGCTCTCCGGCTTAACCGGAGCCCGCTGCTCGATTTCGCAAATCAGGTCATCTTCCGGGTCCGGAATCGCGGCCGGGCGTAACGGCGCCGCAGCCGGATGTTCCTCGGCTGCCCGCGCCGCCAGCGCCGAAGCCGCGCTCTCCTCCTGCGGTCCCGGACGTATCACCGAGATCACCAGGTCGCGCATGCTTTCCAGCGCCGCCACCTCGTTGGCAGAAAATGATTCCGGCTGCGGCGCGAACACTTCAAACACACCCACCACTTCCCGCCCCAGGCAGATAGGAAGCACCGCCATGGATCTTATGCCGAGGTAGCGGCACACATCGAGGTTGACGCGGGAATCGTTTTCCGTGTCCGCGCACACCAGGGTGCTGGCGCTGCGCACGCACTCTCCCGACAGGCCGGATTGGACTTCCAGGCGGGCGCCCAGCGCCGGCGCCATGTTTCCGGCGCGCGCCCGGCACACCAGCAGTTCCTCCTGGCGCAGGGCAATGGCCGCCCCGCTGGCCAGAGTCAGCATCTGCGCCTGCTCCGCAATCAGGCGCAATTCGGCGTCGAAGGCGCCGGCGGCTATGAGGTGGAATAGATCGGAGAGCGAAACATTCCCCGCCGCGCCCGCAAGCGGGCGGTCTCCTGGCCGGGAATCTGGCTTCAGGTGCAATGGTTGGCCACGGGAACTGCGCCGCGGCATCTCAACTGGCCTGGGCGAAGCTCCTTAAGTGTCTCTAATCACTGAAATTGTGCCGCTGAGGCGCAGTTTCGCCCCCGTACATACCATTGTCAAGGTGACGGTAGGGGGCACGCCAGTAACAAAGGGTAGTCCGGCCCGGCTTCACTTCTTTCGCCGCGGCAAGTACTGCTTGTCAATGGAGGCCACGATCACGTAATTGGGGTCCACCATCTCGTCGAGGTGAATTTTAGCCACCTTGGAGAGCAGTTCGTAGGCGTCCAGTTCAGAGAGTCCGTAGTCCTGGTGCATCCAGCCGATCAACTGGGTGAAGGCTACCCGCAGGGCGTCGTCGAGCGGGCGGGTGATCCCCACAGCCATGATGGCATTTTCATTTTCGAAACGAGGCCAGTCAATTTTCCGGCCCTTGATCACCGCCACCCGCACCCGGGCCCGCAGCGCCGCCTCTATGGCGGTGCCGTCCACTTCGCCATCGCCCATGGCGGCATGGCCGTCGCCCATGTAGAGCATCGCCCCTGCAACATTTACCGGCAGGTAAAGGGTGTTGCCCACACTGGCTTCGGGAGCGTCCATGTTGCCGCCGTTTTCCGCGGGCACGATGGAGGAGCGCGCCTCGCCCCCGGCCGGCGCCACGCCAATGCAGCCGAAGAAGGGATGCAGCGCAATCTGCACTTTGAAGTTGGAATCGTGCGCCTGGAAGGTGGCCACATTAGCGGCGCGGTCCACCGGGTAATACCAGATGCGTTCCGGCAGGGGCGGCCCCAGCATGGGCGTATAAGTGCTCGAGTTCAGTGCCCCGAAGCCGGGTGCGAAGGCGCCCACGCCCTGGCTGCCGTCCACCTCGAGATCAAGAAACTCAATGGCCAGCGTGTCGCCCGGCTCGGCTCCTTCAATGTAGAAGGGCCCGGTCAGCGGGTTATCGCCTTTGACCATGTCCAGCGTGTCGCCTGGTCCCTTCAGCGCGTTGCCGAAGGCGTCCAGCGTGTTGGTCTCCAGCACGTCGCCCGAGCGCAGGCGAGCCACCGGCGGCGCTACCGCATAGGTGTATTTCACATCCTTAATAGTGGCGTGATACTTCACCAGCCGCGCTCCCGGCGTGCCCAGGTGAAGGGTTGGCTTCTGCTGCGCCCCGCCCGTAGCCGCCAAGGCCAGCACGCACACTGCAATCGCTATCCGTGAATTGCTTACGCACATTTCTCTTTCTCCGTGTCTCAGTGTCGCCATGGCAAACTACCGGATCGCCACCAGCCAGGCCCACCCGAAAATCAACGTGGCTGCGGTAATCGGCAATCCTGCCCGGAAATAGTCGCGGAAGCCGATCTCCACCTCCGGCCGCGCGCTCTCCACCACGATAATGTTGGCCACTGACCCGGTAATCGTCAGGTTTCCGGAAAGCGTGCTGGCCATGGCCAGAATCAGCCAGGCGGTGTGCGGGTGGACGAACCCCGGCACCAGCGACTTTAGCAGCATCACCGCGGGCACGTTGCTCACAATATTCCCCAGCACCGCTGTCACCGCGGTAAACACAGCCGAGTTCTGCAGGTTCCAGCTCCGGGCCAGGCCCAGCAAGTCCCGCACCAGCCCTGCGTTCTGTGCTCCTGCCACAATCACGAACAGGCCTATAAAGAAGACCAGCAGCCCCCAGTCAACTTCCTGGTAAAGCTTGCGCGGTTCCAGGGTGCGGGTTATCAGCAGCAAAGCCGCGCCGATGGCCGCCATCAGGGCGGGCGGCACCCCGGCGAAGAAGCCGGCCACCACTACCGCTACCACGGCCGCCGGCTTGCCCAGTTGCGTGCGCTGCCGCGGTTTTTCTTCTATTGCCTGCGCTACCGCCGGATGTGGACTTTCGTGGGGCACATACAGCCAGTGCAGAATCGCCCAATCCACCACCAGGCCCACAGCCGCAATCGGCGCCATGTGAGCCATAAAGAAGCGGTAAGAGATACCGGAGTAGGAGCCGATCAGCATGTTCTGCGGGTTGCCGGTGATGGTGGCCACGCTGCCGATGTTGGAGGCCGTGGCCACTGCCAGCAGATAGGGCAGCGGCCGCACGTTCATGCGCCGGCACACCGCCAGCACCAGCGGCACCATCACCAGGCAGATGATGTCGTTCACAAAAAACGCGGAAAGGATCCCGCAGGTCACAATCACCGTGGGCAGCAGGTGCACCGGCTTCACCCAGCGCAGCGCCAGCCGCGTGATCCACTCGAAAAACCCCACCAGTCGCAGGTTGCCCACAATCAGCATCATGGAAAACAGCAGCACGATGGTGGTGAAGTCAATGGCGCGCAGCGCTCCCGCCGGCGAAACAATGCGGAAGGCGGCCATCAGCACCGCGCCGATGATGGCCGCTCCCGGGCGGTCAATTTTCATGCCCGGAAATTTGCCCAGGGCAAACACCAGGTAGCTGGCGGCGAAAATGGCATAGGCCGCGATGATGCGGGCGTCCGACAGCGCGGCCGGCGTGATCTGCGGCATGAGCGAAGCATGGATTGTAGCAACAGGGCAGGCGGAGAAGGATTATGCGGGCAGGCACCCGCACCTAGCCAGTTTCAAAGTTTGAAGGTTTCAAAGTTTCGGATTGCAGCAAACGCGCAGCTCACTCTCTGCCGATGATCTTGCTTTGAACTCGAAACTGGAAACTTGAAACTCAGAAACCTGTGAAACCTCGAAACCTGTGAAAACCTTGAAACCTGCGAAACCCTGCTCTCAGGTGAGAAAAAACTCGTTTATCACCTGCTTGCGCAGTTCCGGGCTCAGCTTGCGGAGTGCTCCGGGCAGGGGCATCCCGCCATCCTGGGCCAGGGCCGGGTCGGCTTGGGCCAGCACGTTCCTCAGGCGGCGCAGGCTGTTCTGCATCCAGCTTGCGGCCAGCGAACCCTGCATCAGGTTCCGCCGGTTGGCTTCCATCTCCGGCGACTTGATGACGCACACCCAGCCCTCCCCGTAGGGATCGCGCAAGGCCAGCTCCGGATCCTTCATCACCTCAGGATTAAGGGCGCTAACCACGCCTTCCAGCGGCGAGAGCAGTTCGACACTTCCCGCGTCGCCGGTCACGGTCATCAGTTTCTGCCCTTGCCGCACCCAGCGCTGCTCGCCGGTCACCGCGATCTTGTGCACTTTGCCGCCCATCAGGTTGGCGGCCAGGCCGTCCATGCCCACGCGCGCCATGTCCCGGCCCTTTTCCGCCATCCAGGTATGGCCGGGGTGGAAGCAATACCCGCGGGGAAGCTCAGAGGTAGAAACCGGCTGTGGCGGCTTCTCGGGAGGCGGATCAGTCGCCATCAACGCGGCCGCGCGTGAAGCCTGCCATTGGCGGAAATAGAAGACCGCCAGCAGCAAAAGGAGTATCAGTAGCGCGAACCCGATAGACACGGTCCTTCTCCTTCTCGGTGCGCCGGCTTGCGCCCGGCCCATCTGCTTGGGCGCGGCTCAACTCCCTCTGCCTGCGCGCTGGCAGGGCTCTCCACGCCCGCGACGGAGGCGCCTCCAGGCACGCACTTTCACCTTCGTCTCTGGATTCCCCGTTATCTGTCTCCAGCATGGAGGAGATGCGCGGCCAGCGCAGTGATTCCAGTCACCTCCGCCTGTGAATCGCCTCTTCGTAACTGCATGATTGGGAATTGGTCCCCAATCCGAACCGGCCGGGGGCGATGAGCCATCCCGCATCTGGCCACCGGTTTCCTCCCCGGGTGCAATGGTGTGAGGTCTGAAAATTGAAATGCGGAGATCGCTCGCCATCGTGCTGGCCGCGGCGCTGGCCCTTCCGGCCGCCGCGCAGACGCAGGCCGCGCTAGCTGCGCCCGAGAATCCGTTGCCGGCGCCCGCCGCGCTCACCATCCGCCGCCTGGTGCCGGAAGTGCAGATGGTTTTTGCCGCCTACGACCTCCGCGGACACCCGGTGCTGTACCTCAGTCCGCCACAAATCAGGGTTTTGGACAACGGCGCCGCCGCCGCCGTCACCAGCTTCGGGCCGGCTGCTGATCTGCCCCTGCGCGTGGCCCTCCTGCTCGACGCCAGCGACTCCATGCGCCCCGGATTCGCCGCCGAGTACCAGGCTGCGCTCGCTTTTTTGCGCCGCCTGCAGCGCCACGGCAGCGATCAGATTTGCACTCTCGCCTTTGCCGCCCGCGAGGCGCCCGCAGCCGGCGGCGAACTGGCCGGCGTCCTTTCCGCCGCACAACTGGGCGGTCAGACCGCCCTCTACGACGCGCTGGTTGCCGCCTCCGCCAGGCTGCGCTCCAGCAACCCTGCCCGCCGCCTCCTGCTTCTGCTCAGCGATGGCGGCGACAACTACAGCCGCTCCACCCTGGCCGACGCCATCGCCGCCCTCCAGCGCTGGAACATTGCGGTCTATTCCGTCACTGTGCACAACCCGCGGCTGGAATTTCCCGGCGATCGGGTCCTGCGACAGCTTGCTGCCGCTACCGGCGGCCGCGCCTTCCTGCTGCGCAACTATGCCCAGGGAGACAGAGTTTTTGCCGCATTAGAGAAAGAACTGCGCGGCCAGTATGTGGTGGGATTTCGTCCTGTGGGCGCTCTTGCCGCCGGCCAGTTTCACTCCGTGAAGATTGTGGCTTCCGGTATAACCATCCGCTCCCGCTCCGGCTACTACGTCAGCCACTAGGCAAGGCCTGACCAGCTACCAACTACCTTCTTCCAGAAACTCCAGCACCGTCCGGTTGAACTCCTCCGGCGTTTCCTCATAAGGCAGATGCCCGGCTCCCTCAATCACCACCAGCCGGCAATTGCGGAACTGGCGCTGCAACTGGGTCGCTGAAGCGGACGCGATCACCCGGTCGCGGCTGCCCCACATCAGCAACGTGGGAATGTCGGCAATTTGGGGCAGCGCCGCTTCCACCTGGCGCATGTCGTCCCCCCAGCTCTTCACGATGGCGAGCGCGTAATCATAGGCGCCGCGATCGGCCAAAGGCGCGGTGTAGCCGGCCAGAGTGCCCGGCGGCATGCGCCGCGGGTCGCCGTACATGCGCCGCAGGTAGTGTTCGTGGGTTAACTTGAGCCCGGGTAGCAGGAGGCGGAAAAGGCTCGCGCCCGCCGGCCGCCGCAGCAGCCTCATCAGCACCGGCCGCGGGTGCGACCAGGGATGGGCGGGATCAACCAGGATGAGCCGGCGCACCGAATCTCTGGCTTGCGCCGCCAGCATGATGGCCACGGCTCCCCCATGCGAGGTCCCCAGCAGGTCGAAGCGCTCGATTCCCTGACTGCTGAGAAAGCGCAGCAGGCGAGTGGCAATGGCCGCCATCGA
>DASVBI010000367.1:0-3029 GCA_036375915.1 Terriglobales bacterium
GAAGGAGCGCAGCGAAGGACCTGCTTTTTTCGCGGAGACCCCTCAACCGAATCACCGCTATTGCGGCTAAGAGCAGGTCCTTCGGTCGCGCTCACCGCGCAATCGCGGCTCGCGTTTCCTCAGGATGACAAAACTTGGGTATGCCGGCCTAAAGTTGCCGCCGCGTCCCGTTGCCGTTCAGAGCCTGCGCCAGGAACTTGCCAGTGTAGGACTTCGCGTTCTGGCTGATGGCCTCGGGCGGACCCGTGTCCACCACATAGCCGCCGCGCTCGCCGCCTTCCGGGCCGAGGTCAATGATCCAGTCGGCGGTTTTGATGACGTCCAGATTGTGCTCGATGACCAGCACCGAGCCGCCGGCCTCGATCAGGCGGCGGAAGGCGGCCAGCAGCTTGCTGACGTCGTCGAAGTGCAGCCCGGTGGTGGGTTCGTCGAAAATGTAAAGCGTGCGGTGGCGCCGTTTTCCCTCCTGCGGCGTGCGCAGGCTGTTGCGCGGCTGCAGGTGGGCTGCCAGCTTCATGCGCTGCGCTTCGCCGCCGGAGAGCGTGGTGGCCGATTGCCCCAGGCGCAGGTAGCCCAGCCCGACTTCCTCCAGCACGCGCAGCTTCTCCGTGATTTTCGGCACCGCCGAGAAGAACTGCAGCGCCTCCCGCACGGTCAGGTTCAGTACTTCGTGGATGTTTTTGCCGCGGTAGCGCACCTCCAGCACCTGCGGCTTGTAGCGCGTGCCTTTGCACTCCTCACAGATTAACTCGACGTCGGCCAGGAACTGCATTTCCACCGTGACCGTGCCGTCGCCCTGGCAGGTTTCACAACGGCCGCCGGGAATGTTGAAGGAGAAGTGTCCGGCGCTGAAGCCGCGCTTGTGGGCCTCGGGCAGGGAAACGAACAGCTCGCGGATGGCGTCAAAGGCCTTGATGTAGGTGACGGGATTGGAGCGCGGGGTGCGTCCGATGGGCGACTGGTCCACCAGCACCACCTCGTCAACGAACTGCTCGCCTTCCAGCCGCTCCAGCGTGCCCGGGGCCGGGCCGCTGCCGTTGGCTTGCCGCTTGGCCGCGCTCAGGGCCTGGTAGAGAACGTCGTGCACCAGGGTGGATTTGCCGGAGCCGGAGACGCCGGTGATGGCCACAATCATGCCCAGCGGGATGGTGACGTCAATGGCCTTTAGATTGTGAGCCCGAGCCCCGATGATGCGCAGCTTGTGCGCGCCTGGCTGGCGGCGTTGGTTGGGGGGCTGGATGCGCAACTCCTGCGCCAGATAGCGCCCCGTCAGGGAATTAGGCGTGCGTTTGATCTGCTCGTAGGTGCCGGCGGCGATGACCTTGCCGCCGTTCTCACCCGCACCCGGGCCGAGATCGAGAATGCGGTCGGAAGCCAGCATGATCTCGGGGTCGTGCTCCACAACCAGAATTGTGTTTCCCAGGTCACGCAAGCCGTGCAGGATATGGATAAGACGGTTGGTGTCGCGGCTGTGCAGGCCGATGGAGGGCTCGTCCAGCACGTAAAGCGTGCCCACCAGCCGCGAGCCCAGGGAGGTGGCCAGCTGAATGCGCTGGGCTTCGCCGCCGGAAAGCGTGGCCGCAAGGCGGTCCAGGGTGAGGTATTCCAGGCCAACATCATTGAGAAAAATCAGGCGCTCGCGGATTTCCTGCAGCAGTTTATCGGCGATGGCGGCTTCCTGTTTGGTGAGCTTGAGCGCGTCAAAAAACTCCCGCGCTTGCTCCACGGTGAGGGCGCAGACCTGGCAAATGTCCTTGCCGGCGATCTTCACCTGGCGTGCTTCCGGACGCAGGCGCGTGCCGCCGCAGGTGGAGCACTGCGAATAGCCGCGGTAACGGCTCAGAAACACGCGCACGTGCAGCTTGTATTTCTTGCGCTCCAGATGGGCGAAGAAGCCGCGCACTCCGGGATAGCGGCCTTCGCCCTCAATGATCACCTGCTGCTGCTCGGGATCGAGTTCGGCCCAGGGCACGTCCATAGGAATGCCGCGCTGCTTGGCGAAACGCTTGAGTTCGGCCTGCAGCGGGCGGTACTTGGGCTTGGTCCAGGGCTCGATTGGGCCTTCGCTGATGGTGCGGGTTCTGTCGGGAATGACCAGGTCGAGGTCAAAATCAATGGTGTTGCCGAAGCCCTGGCAGCGCGGGCAGGCGCCATAAGGGTTGTTAAAAGAGAACAGACGCGGCTCAGGCTCCTCCAGGCGCAGGTTGCAGCGCTTACACTCGAAGCGTTGGGCAAAGCGCAGGGTCCGCGCCGACTCGGGCTCGCGGGGCGCGGTCTGGAAAATCACTTCGCCGGCTTCGCGGTAGCCGGTTTCGACCGCGTCCACTACGCGCGGGCGGGAATCGGACGCCAGGGCAATGCGGTCTACCAGCATGAAGACGGGCTGGGAGAAGTCAATATCCAGCAGCGATTCGGGAGTGGAGAACTCGAACAGCTGGCCGTTTTGAAACAGGCGGTTGAAGCCGCGCTTGCGCAGTTCGAATAGACGCTGCTTCGTCAGGTCTGTGGCCACACTGTCGGTGCGCGGGCGAGGCGCCCGCGAGGCCGGCGAGACGCCGGCGCTGCTTTTCTTGCCCCGCCGCTTTTTCTCAGGGGTAGAGGCGGGCAGGTGGCCGGGTTGCAGCGGGAACAGCACGTTCAGCCGCGTGCCTTCCCCGAGCGCCAGCACGGCCTCGGCAATCTCGTCTACCGTGTCTTTACGGACTTCCGTCCCGCAATTCACGCAATAGGTGCGGCCGACGCGGGCAAAAAGCAGCCGAAGATAGTCGTAGATCTCAGTCGCCGTTCCGACGGTAGATCGCGGGCTCCGCGTCGTGTTCTTCTGCCGGATAGCTACCGCGGGAGCGATGCCTTCGATGTGGTCGGCGTCAGGTTTCTCGATTCGTTCCAGGAACTGCCGCGCATAGGCTGAGAGCGACTCTACATACCGCCGCTGCCCTTCGGCGTAGATGGTGTCGAAGGCGAGCGAGGATTTTCCGGAGCCGCTGACGCCGGTGACGATGATCAGCGTCCCGGAAGGGAGCGTGACG
>DASVBI010000108.1:0-6068 GCA_036375915.1 Terriglobales bacterium
TGCCCGCCTACGCGAAGCCTCAACTCATAATGAACTTGTTTCGCGGGCAAATGTGGGGAAGTTTCCGACCCCTTCGTTAGAATCTCCACGGACATCCCACATTTGGCCGCCAAAGATTTGTGAAAACGTCAACCGCGGTGCACGGCGCCCAAATATGGGGCACCCACAAGCGCTCAGTGGCGGTCGAGTGCGGCCAAATGTGAGGCACCTGGCAACGCGACGCTTGGCGCCAGTCGTCCAGCGGCGCGCTCACGCTTTCTGGCTGTCCACTCCGACTCAATCTCGACGCCGCAATCCCGACCTGTTGCGTAGTGACGGAAGCTGCTCCACTCCCACTCGTCCGGATGTTCGCACAGACCACGCTTCACCGGGTTGAGGTGTATATATCGTAACTTCTCCAGGAAATCGGAGTAGGTGCGGATGTTGCGATCGTAATAACGCTTGTACCAGAGGGGTGCGTGTTTCCCATCGAATTCGCGTACCTGTGCGCTTCTCTTTGATGCCGCGATCTTGAGCGACTGAATCGTATTGGCCAGCAGCCCCCGGTTCGGCTCCGAGACCAGCAGATGCACGTGCTCCGGCATGATTACAAATCCGTAAACACAAAGCGAAAACCGGCGCCGGGTCTGCTCCAATGCGGCGACTACCAGATCGCGCATGGCCGGAGTGTCGAGAAGGCGCAAACGGCGATAGCAGCTGAAAGTCACGAAGTGCGACTGTTGCGATTGCTGGTGGCGTACCAAACCCCGCGGCATATGACTACGGTACACATTCGAATACCCTAAGTCAGTGACGGATGGGAGAAGCGGGTGTGGGTGTCCCACATTTGCGGGTGCCCCTATTTGTTCATGAGGAGGGTGCCCCACATTTGCCCGCCTGCGCCAAGCCCTCAAATCATGTCGAAACTTGTTTCGCGGGCAAATGTGGGGAAGTTCCCGACGCCTTCGTTAGAATCTCGACGGATATCTCCACATTTGGCCACTACCGATTGGAAAAGAAATCAGCGGTGGTTGATCGCGGCCAAATGTGGGGCACCCGCTACCAACTCCGAAAACCAACCTAGGAAGACGATCGCGGCTACAGAAAGCAGAACCAACACGGAAAATCTGATGATCGTTCTCTCTCAGAAGCAATCATGCGTTCACCCCCCGCTTCACCTTCAGCTCGGCCAGCAGCCGGTCCAACTCATCCTCTTTCTCCAGGGCCGCCAGACGGTCCTCCACGCTGTCGCCGGCGAGCTCGGCTTTAGCCTGGCTGACGGCTGAGGCGCGCACCACCTTCTCCTTCATGCGATCGAAGCCGGCGCTGTGGTCGTGCTCGCGCAGGGCCATACCCGCCTCGCTGGCCTTGGTGACCGCCCGCGACCGCCGGTGCTGCGCCAGCAGCAAGTCGCTCTTCGACTGCGCCTCCGCCAGCTTCTGCTCCAGCTTGTGCAGCGCGGCCTTGAGATTCTCCACTTCGGTCTTCTGATCGGCCACCTGCTGTTGGAAGCTCTCCCCCATCGCACGATAGCTCATGGAACGCTCCAGGGCGGCGCGCGCCAGGTCGTCTTCCTTCTTGTCCACCGCCTTTTCGGCGCGGCGCATCCAGTCGGCTGCCCGCTCTTCGTTTTCCTTCTGCTTCTTTTCCAGCAGATGCTGGTCAGCCAGTGCGATGGCCACTTGCGTCTTCACCTGCAGCAGCTGGTTCTGCATGTCGAGGATTACCTGCTTGATCATCTTTTCCGGGTCCTCGGCCTTGTCAACCAGGTCGTTGAGATTAGCCCGTATCAGTGTGGAAACCCGCTCCAGTAATGCCATGATGAACCTCCTCTTGCTAGCCCGGACTTGCTGTCTAGCTGACTAGCTGCCTGGCTGACTAGCCCAACCGAAGCGCGGCTAGCCAGCTGCGCAATAACTCACTTCCCTGCCGCCTGCGCTTGGGGCGCGGGGCCCTTGCCATCCAGCGTGGGCGGCGGAGCGTCCGGCTTGGGTGTTTTATCGCCGATCAGCCGCACCTTGGAGAACAGCTCCGACATCTGCATGCCGGAAAGCGTCTCGAACAGGGCGGGCACCTGCGCCGCCATCTTGGCCAGGTCGCCGGTGATCTTGCTCATGCCGGCGGCGTCACCGTTGCCGGTGGAGACAATTGTGATCTTGTCCACGTTGGCCAGCGGGCTGGCCATGGCGCGCACCACTTCGGGCAGGCTGGTGATCAGCTTGTCCACCACCGCCGCCTGGTTGTACTCCTGGTAGGCCTCGGCCTTCACGTTCATGGCCTTGGCTTCGGCCTCGCCTTTCTTGAAGATGATTTCCGCTTCCGCCTGGCCCTGGGCGCGAATGGAGGCGGCGTGGCCGTCGGCTTCCATCGTCAGCCGCTGTTTTTCGGCTTCGGCGAGGGTTTCGATGCGCTGGCGCTCGATTTCCGCCTGCTTGAGCACGGTGGCGATCAGCTCTTTTTCGCGGCGGTTGATTTCGGCTTCCTGCACCTTGACCTGCTGCTCCTTCTCTACCTGCTGCACCTTGACGCTCTCCGCGATGACCTGCTGCTGCATGATGTTGGTTTGGATGTCGTAAGCCTTGTCGGCCTGCGCCTGCTGCTTCTTCATCGTTTCCTGGTACTGCGCTTTTTTGACTTCCAGGTCGCGCTGCGCTTCCGCCTGCTTGGCCAGCGAAAGGGTTTCGGCCAGCACCCGCTCCTGGTCGGCCTGCGCCTTGGCGGTAGCGGCATCGCGGGTGGCCAGCGCCCGCCGGATGGCGGTGTCGCGATCGGCTTCCGCGCCGGCCACGTCGGCGTCGCGCTTGATGCGCGCTACGTCCGGCCGCCCCATGTTGGTGATGTACTCGTTCTTGTCGCGCACTTCCTTGATGGTGAAGGAAATTACCTCCAGGCCCATCTTGTTCATGTCGTCGGCGCAGGTGGAGCGCATGCGCTCGGAAACCATCTCCGGCTGCTTCACGATCTGCTCCACCGTGAGCTGCCCGATGATGCCGCGCAGGTGCCCTTCCATGACCAGGCGGATGAGCCCTTCGCGCTCCTGCGGCGTCTTGGTCAGGAACTGCTCGGAGGCGGTCAGAATGGATTCGGTATCCGACTTCACCTTGATCTGCGCCACCGCCTCCACCGTGACCGCCACGCCCTGGTTGGTGTAGAGGTCCTGCTGCGGGGCCACATCGAACGACATCAGCTCCAGCGAGAGTCCGCGGCAGTTTTCCACCATGGGGAAAATGATGGTGCCGTGGCCTTTGACGACGCGGGTGCCGCGGAAGCCGTACACCACTAGCGCTTCATGCGGGCCCGCCTTGCGGTACAACCTTGCCAGCAAGCTCATGATGAGCATGAAGGCCAGCACCATCAGGCCTACGATGATCCAGACTCCGAATGCCAACTGCATAAACGCCTCCTAAAGAAATGCCTAACATCAATGCGCAAAACTCATGACCGCGTCCAAATCGTGCACCAGTCGCTCCGGGTCGCGATGGCCGAGGAACACTTCCCCGTCCCAGAGGTGAATGCGCACGCCCTTGTTGCCCCACACATAAGCGCGTTTGCTGCCCACGCCGCGAATGCCGTAGCCGCCCGCCGCGCCCCAGTTGGCAACCGCATAATCCCGAATTTGGGCCGTAGGGATGGTGCGCAGACGAAAGCCCAGGGTGCGGACCTCCAGGCCGGAGTTGCTGAAGATGTAATGGAAGCCGCTCCAGGCCATGATCACCGCCATAAGCAGCAACACAATGGGGACGACCAGCACCAGGCGCACCACCAAATTGGGAGCGGACACCGCCAGCGCCGCCATCAGCACGATGGGCAGCGCCATAACCAGGGCCCATAACCGCGAGGCGTGTACTTCATCGGCAATCAGCTTTTCCGCCGGCAGTTGCGGACCGCGACGCGTGCCGATATACACCACCAGCACCACAAACATCGAGCCGAATCCCGCAATCAGGTAGGGCAGCACGTGAACACCGCGCCCGTACAGGTTGTAATTCACGATGCCATCGGCGGCGCCATAGAGAATCCCGGTCACCACATAAAGAAATCCCAGCAGGGTCCAGGCGGATAAGTCGGGCTGCGAGACGCGGTACACGACAATGGTCGAGGCCGCAGCCGCTGCGGTGACCGTGACCAGGATGAAAACCAGAAAGCCATTGGGCGACATCCAGCCATTGGGCCTTCCCGCCAGATAAAAATGGGTGGCCAGGCGCAGTGGTAACCGGTCCCACACCATGAACAGGCGCAGCGCCACCACGGGCAGGACCAGCCAGATAGCCAGACCGAACAGCCGATATAAGGCGCGGGACATTGTGGTTAGCTGCCTTCCTTGCCGGCACCGGAGCTGGACGCCTGCGGCGGAGCCTCTTCCAGGCCCGCCATTTCCTCCCAGCGGCGCACGTAGGCGATCCCGTGTTCATAACGGGTGACCACCACTTCCGAGCCTTTGGCGATGGCGCTGCTATCCTCGCTGCGCGCGCCGGCGGCATGGCGCGTCCCACCCTGGGTATAGGTAATCTCGCCGGTGCCGCCCTGGCGGATGGGGCTGGTTATCTTGCCCAGCACGCCCACCATCTCGTAGTCGGCGGGGTCCAGGGGATGTTCGCTGGCCATCAGTGCTTTGAGAAAGGCAAAGATGATGGCCGCCCCGCCCACGCCGCTGAAGATCGCGACCGCGAGCCCGAGCAGAAACCAAACCGTGGAATAACGCGTGAGCAGGTAGCCGGTGCCGCCGAACCAGGCCAGAAAGATGGTCAGGGTAAGAAAATTGAAGACCGAAACCTGAGCGCTCCCCCCATGTACACCGGCCCCGTGGGCGCCGCCAGGGTGTCCCAGGTGCACGTGCGGGCCGCCATGTCCCACGTGCCATTTGAACGGCAAGTGCCAGCGCATCCCGCCGCCCAGAAACGACAGCACGCTGAAGGCGAAGCCCACCACGAAGCAGACCAGATAGAAATTCTCCCAGGTCATAACTCCCGCCTCCCTTCCCGGTTGCCTTTGCCCGCCAAAGCAGAATTGTTCCCGTGGCTCTCCGGCCGCAACACCTGCAGCAGGCGATCCACCAGATTGGGCGTCTCCAGAATCGCCCCCAGCAACACCAGGCAGCGGCGCGAATCCTCGTGCTTGGCCGCCTCCAGCAGCGCCTGGCTGACCTCCAGGTCGCGGCGAAAACGCTCCGCGCCATTGATCAGCCACAGGTCGAGCTTGTCTTCCAGCGCCCCCAGGTCGGAAATCAGTTCGTTGTGAAAGCCCTCGGGATCGTCCACCAGATAGCCGGGGTGAACCTTGAAGAAGCGCGCCAGCAGCATGCGGGTGGAATTGGTGAGATGGGGGCGGGCGCCGCTTTCGATTTGCGAGAGATAGGACTGGCTGATGCTCTTGCCCATCTCCTTCTTGACCGCGCGCACAATCTCCTGCTGGGTGAAGGCACGGCCGTAGCCGCGCAGCGTGCCCTCGACTTCGCGCAGGTAGCGGATTTTTTCGCCGAGCCGCATATTGCAGATCGCAATATTAGTATCGCTATTTGCAATATGCGTCAAGAACTCGATTTCCCGCCTTTTCAACCGCTTGCCACCTCGGCCTGCGGCAGCCTCTCACCCTCCACCTGTGCCGCTTTGGGAAGGGAAAATTTGCCCCTGCCGCGGCGGGAAGGTGCCGCCCGGCCCGCCAACTCATCTAATGGAAGGCAGGCAACTGTATGCATTCCTGGCTGCGAAATCGGCCCGTCCTCGCCTACCTCTTCGCCCTGGTCATGGGCGGCGTGGCGCTGGGCGTGGTATTGGGTCTGGAGAGGTTGGTGGGTTACATCCCTCTGCTCTTCCTCGCTTTCGTGGCCCTGGTGGAAGCCTATGCCGGCTTTAGACCGGCCCTGCTCAGCGTGGTCACCTGCATTCTGGGCTCGTTCTGGTTTATGAACACCCAGGTCATCGTCAACGAGCACTTGCACAACTACTCCAAGCTGGCGATTTTTCCCCTGGTCGCCGTCTTCGTGATCTATCTGATGGAATCCCGCCGCCGGGAGCGGCAAGCGGCGCGCGAGCAGTTGCTGGAACTCTCTACCCTGCTGGAGAGCATGCCGGAAGCGGTCTTCATTTTCG
>DASVBI010000578.1:0-3166 GCA_036375915.1 Terriglobales bacterium
GATCGCCGGTATGGAACCAGCCCTCGCGCATGGCTTCCGCCGTGGCTTGCGGCCGGTTCCAATAGCCCTGAAACAGGTTTGGCCCGCGCACCAGGATTTCCTCGTTCTCCCCCAGCTTCATCTCGAGTCCGGTGATGGCCGGACCCACGCGCCCCGGTTCCACGTCGCGCGGATCATCCATGGTGCAGATGGCCGTGGTCTCGGTCAGCCCGTACACCTGCAGCACCGGAATGCCCAGCATCATGAAAAACAGCTGGGTTTCGCGCGCCAGCGGCGCCGAACCGCAGATCAGCACCTTCAGGTTGGAGCCGATCATCTTTTTGCGGATTGTGGGAAAAATCATGCCCCGGGCCAGCGCCAGCCACATTTCACCCAGCACCCCCCGCTCTCCGCGGTCGCGCGCCAGCCACGCCTCCCGCGCGCGCGTATAGACCAGATTGGCCAGGCCGCCGGTCTTGCGCAACTGCTCATCAATGGCCGCGCGCATGCGCTCCAGCAGCACCGGCACGTTCAGAAAATAATGCGGTGCGGCGGCGCGCATGTCCCCCGCCAGCGCGCCCAGGTCCATGGCCATTATCAGCAGGTTGCCGCGCTCCAGGCAGGTCAGCAGCATGATCCAGGAAGCGGCAAAGCAAAACGGCGGATAGTGGAACACGCGCTCCTGGCCTTGCTGTCCGGCCATCAGCAAATCCAGGCGCTGCGAAGTCGCGCTCAGGATAAACTCTACGCCACCCGCGCCCAGCACTACCCCTTTGGCCTCGCCCGAAGTGCCGGAAGTGTACACAATCGCAACCGGATCGCCGGCGGCAAGCGCCACGGGCGGCGGCAGTTCGCTGGGCGTTGCGGTGGCGAAAATGTCGTCGAAGATCGCCGTGCGCGGCGCTGGCCAGTGCTGGGCTATGCAGTCGCGCAGGGCGGCATCCCCGCAGCACAACAGGGAGGGCGAGCAGTCCTGCAACATGGCGGCCAGTTCGCCGGGCGCCTGCCGCGCATAAAGCGGCACCGCGATGAGTCCTTCGGCAATAATGGCCAGGTCCATCGCCACCCAACAAATACTGTTGGCGGCCAGAAGCCCGATGCGCTCACCCTTCCTGGCGCCTTGGGCTCGCAAAAAGGCGCGCGCCGTCTGAATCAGCGCGGCCAGATCCGCTCCCGTGGCGGAGACCGACTCACCTGCGCTCAACTCCTGCAGCAAGGCCGTGTTGGGGCTATTCTTAAGCCGCTCGAAAATGGTCTCTAAGAAATTCATCCACCTTCTATGCGCTCACCGCCTCGTAAGACTCCGCCAGCTTCTCCAGCGCCGGGCTGAAGGGCGGCAAGTAATCCTCCCAGCTTCCTGCCCCGCCTCGCACCGGAAACTCGGGGTACCTCCGCTGCACGTGTTCTTCAAAGTAAACGCCCATGCGGGCCATCAATTGCAGATTCCTCACCACTGTGCGGCCAATCCCCTCTACGATCCGTTCCCGCTCTTTCCACAGCTTATCCAGCGTTACCATCAGCTTGCCTTCCAGTTCCGGATCATCCACTTCCAGCAGCAGGTCGGCGTGCCCGCGGTCGCGCATCAGGTTGCGAATGCGCTCATCCATGGTGATTCCCGCCGAAGCCACCAGTCCCGGCATGGAAGTCACAATGCCGTGGTACCGCGACGACACCATCAGGTGGCAGGCGCGCAGAATGCTCACCAGTTGGTACATGTCGTACTCGTTCGAGCTGAACACGGGCACTCCCCCCAACCGCTGCGAAATCCATTCGCACGCCCGGGCATCCAGCCGCTCCGTTGCCGCCAGCACCACGAACACAGGACGCACTTTGCGAAACGCATCTACCGCTTTGGCGATATCGCCCAGGTATTTCTGGTACGCCGCCTCCACCTCCGGACCCGAGCGGTGAAAGTACACGGTGCGGTAGTGGCTGTCTTTGAAAGCGCCGGTCGTAGCCCGCAGCACGTACTTGGCGACCGAAGCTTTCACCGGCCACCAGAAGGGGTTAATCGGGCAGACCACCAGCACCGTCCTGCTGCCATCCCAGCCGTTCTGCCGCAACTGCTGCCTTCCGTAATCCACCGGGAGCGGCTCGAAGGTCCACGCCGTGTCCGTGCCCAGTTCCGTGGACACGCCCAGCCCGCGCAGCACGTCGCGCGATTCCTCGTTGCGGGTAATGATCAGCGAATCGCGGCAGTATCGCCGGCACATCTTGCTCACCAGCGGGTCCATGTGCCCGGCCTCCGCGCCGTAGCCGACCGAAAGCTTGTTCTGCGCGGAAGCCAGCGCCAGCGACCCGATCATCATGGTGGTGAGCGCGTTGGCGAACTTGCTCTTGAACATGGAGCCTTCGCACGCCACTACGCCATGGTGCTGCGGCACCTCGCGGTGCAGGTAGGGCGGAAAAACATCCGGCAGATGAGTCTGGCGCGCGTCGCCGAAGTAGCCGCGCGAGAAATCAAAATTCTGCGTCATCACGCTCAGGCTGAGGTTCTCCGGCCCCAGGATGCGCCGCACCTGCCGCATCATCTCTTCCACCCGCACATCCGAACCGGTATTGCGCGTGCCGTTGTACCCCGCGAACAGCAGCTTGAGTTTTTCTCCCGGCTGCCACGGCTTGCCCTCGCCCAGCATCCATTTGAGCTTGGTGAATTCAATCGAGGCGCTTACCCACGCTTCCAGCATCAGGTCAGTCATGCCGCTGTGCCTCCCGCCGCCGCCGGCCAGTCCTGATAGCGATAGCTGAAGTGGTTGTCGCGGCTGAACTTCAAAAGCGGATAGCTGTATTGCGAAAACGGCGCGGGCTGGCGTCCCATCTCCCGCACCACCCGCGTGTTATCGAACACCGTATTCCACACCAGGTAAGGCAGGAACACCTTCATCAGTGAAGCTCCAAAGCCCAGCTTTCCCCGCCGCCGCGAAAGCCGCTGCACCGCGCCCGTGAACGGCCTCTCCAGGCTGGGCATGTACATGGGCGCCCGCTTGTGCTGCGCGCGTGCAAGGGTGGTGGTCAACTCGCGAAACGTCTGCGACGCAACGCCCGAAGAAAGATGGTACGTGTCATAGTCCGGCTTGGGCTTCTGGTGCAGGGTGACGATGGAATCGGCTACAAAATCCACGTTGACGATATCAATCTTGTCGGTGGGCCGGAAAGGCAGCACCGGCAGGCCCGCCAGAAACACGAA
>DASVBI010000590.1:0-2581 GCA_036375915.1 Terriglobales bacterium
TTATGCCGCCAGAATGAAACATAATCCGACCGCGCCTGGTAATCAGCGAAAGCACCCGGGGCCAGCATAATTTTCCCCCCGGCCAGAGCCAGGCGGCGCTTAAATTCCATGTCCTGAATTCTGGTTAGCCTCTCATTAAATAGTCCGATGCGATTAAACAACTCACGCCGGCAGCAAAAAAAGGCCACTGTGTCCACCAGCTGGGGCTCGTTGGGTCGGGCAAATCGGTACTTCAGATTGCCCACGCCGAATTTTTGGGTCAGGGCTTTTACAATAGACCGGCCGGCGATGGTGTTGTCACGAGGGGTTATGCGGAGCGTTCCGCCCACGTCATCGGCGCCATAGTTCAGCAGAACTCCGACACAGTGGGTTATGTAATCTCTGGCGCAAACCGTGTGCGCGTCAAGACGCATAATTATGTCGCCTTTGGCCAGACGAATGCCCAGATTGAGCGCATAAGGTGTGACGCGGTCGGGATTGTCCACCAGCCTGATGAAGCTATGCTGGGCGGCGTAGTTTCGAACCAGCTCTCGGGTCCCGTCGTCGCTCATGCCGTCCAGTACCAGTATCTCCAGGCGATCGAGAGGGAATCCGTTGTCCAATACGGATTGCAGGCAACTGGCGATAAAACGGACCTCATTCCGGCACGGGATGATGACGGAAACCAGCGGCCAGTTCTCCCCTACCCTTGCCACAACAAAAGCCCCTTTCCAGTGTCTGCCGAGCAGTAAAAATTAGACTTCTTGCAGTCCGGGGAAAGTTTTCAGCGCAGGCGCTCCAGGCGCGCGCACGCTTCTTCCAGATCCCGGCTGGTTTTGGCATAGCAAAAGCGCAACAAGGAGTGGCCGTCAGGACCGTGGAAAAACGCTTCCCCCGGAACCGTGGCGATGCCGGTCTTGGCGAGCAGGAACATGGCCTTTTCCTTGCTGGTTGAGCCCGGCAGCCGCGAGACATCGGCCAGGATGTAATAGGCTCCTTCCGGCCGGCAGGGATACAGCCCCGCATGCTCCAGCGCCCCACAAACCATGTCGCGTTTCGCCGCGTACTGTTCCGCCAAATGCTGGTAATACTCGGCAGGCAGTTCCTCAATGCCGGCCAATACCCCGCGTTGCAGGGGCGACGGGGCGCACACGTAGACCAGGTCATTCATGGCGCCTATCAGCGACGCCCAACGCGCATCACAGGCACTATAGCCAATCCTCCATCCGGTGATGCTGAAGGTCTTGGAATACCCGGATATGGTGATGGTCCGCTCCGCCGTTCCCGGCAGCGCTCCCAGGCTCAGATGCCGCTGACCGCCGTACACGAAATATTCGTAGATCTCGTCGGTGAATATGAACAGATCCTTGCGTTCTGCGAGGTCCGCGATCCATTGCAGTTCGGTCCTGCTGAAGACCTTGCCGGAAGGATTGGCCGGCGTATTCACCAGGATAGCTCTGGTGCGGGGAGTGACTGCTCGTTCCAAATCCTCGGCGGAAAACGACCAATCCGGTTTGCGCAAGGTTACATATGCCGGTACAGCAGCCACGGCTTGGATGGTGTTGAGGTGATAGCCATAATAGGGTTCGAAGATGATCACCTCATCGCCGGGATCGAGCAACGCCAGGAAAGCGCAGTAGAGTGCGCCCGTTGACCCGGCGCTGACCGTTACCTGAGTCTCCGGGTCAACCGCGATGCCATTGTAATTACAAAGTTTGCGGGCGATGGCATGGCGCAGCTCCTGGATGCCGTCGTAACGCGTATAGCTGTTTATGCCGTCGTCAATGGCTTGTTTAGCGGCACGGGAAACCGGAAGCGGCAGCTCCGTGTCGCACACGCCCTGCGCCAGATTGATACCCTGCACCCGTTCGCACTCGATGGACATGGCCCGAATTTCGGACTGGGATATGTCGCTTGCTCGCCTGCTGACCCTTAACGCCACGAATCTGCTCCTTCACGGTTGGACAAATCAGTCGGATGCCTTGGCACATTCCGGTTGCTGCTGATAGGCTTCGTCCTTAAAAAACTCCAGGATGGAGCCGGCTGTGATTTCGGCTTCCTCCACCGTGGTTTCAGCGCTCATCGGAAGAGAGATCGCCTGCCGGCAAATTTCCTGCGTTTGTGGCAAAGCAAGCGTGGGCAGGTTCAGTGCGCGGTGTTCCCAGACCGGCTTGTCCCAGTGCACCAGGGTTTCGACCCCCTGGGAGCGGAGATGTCGCCTTAACTCATCGCGGTGCGGTGTCCGGATTACGTAATTTTGGTAGCTGTCGTAATAGCGGGTATCCGAAAAATCAGGGAGTTGGAGCTGGCTTTCGTGCTGCAACCGCTCCGTGTAGAGAGAAGCGATGGAACGGCGGTGCTTGATCCATTCTGGCAAGTGACGCAGCTTGACATCGAGAACGGCGGCCTGCACGTTGTCGAGCAGAGCGGTCTGGCCATGATAGTGATACTCGCCGGTCTCACGGTCCTCACCGTTGAAGCGCAGCAAGGTCACCATACGGGCAAGTTCCGCATCATCGGTGGTGACCGCTCCTCCATCGCCGAGCCCGCCCAGCGCCTTGAAGGGATAGAAGCTGAAGCAGCCGGAGCGGCCGAACGAACC
>DASVBI010000591.1:0-2919 GCA_036375915.1 Terriglobales bacterium
GATTCAAAGTAACTACGATCTTTTTGGCTCAGGCTTGGCCGTCGAAGGCATGGGCTTCCTTCTGCAGGACCGCGGCGGGCTCTTCCGGCTCGACCCGAATCATCCCGATGCGCTCGCTCCCCGCAAGCGTCCCTTCCACACCATCATTCCCGCCTTCATGCAGCGTGGGGATGTGCACATCGGCTTCGGCATTATGGGCGGCTCCAATCAGCCCGTAGCCCACGCCCAGTTCGTCTCCAACGTCGTGGACTACGGCATGAACATCCAGGCTGCGCTCTCCGCGCCTCGCTTCACAGTGAACGGCGAGAAAGTTGACTGCACCGTGCCCATCGAAGCCCGCTTCAAACCTGAGGTGCTTGAGCAACTGCGCCAGAAGGGCCACGATCTGCGCGTGCTCGGCGACTACTCCTCCAATATGGGACGTGGCCAGGCCGTGCTCTTCAACAGCAAAACCGGCATCAAGTACGGTGCTTCCGACCCTCGCGCCGACGGCAACGCCGAACCAGAGCCATTGCCGGCCAGCGCTCTCCACTAGCGGCCGATACATTTCTTGTGGCGCGGGTGCCATCGCCCGCGACAGGAAGTAGCGCCGGCGTCTCGCCGGCTGTCCTGGCGGCGTCCCCGCCGCCAGCGCCTTCCGCAGGAAGGCGTCAACACCCCGTGTAACTGTTTTGTGCGATGAAAACTTTTTCTGGTACTCACCATTGACACCGCCACAGCCTTGCACTAACCTTGCGCGCCTAAAGTAAGGTTCATCCTTGGCGCTTGCCCTAGGTTTGTCGTTTGAGCGATAGCGAACCGGCGAAAGCCGTCCACGTTTACTCTTCAGCGGACCCTCCTGCCGCCGCTATCAGCTTGCGTTTGCATTTCCTCCCAATTGCTCCTAAGGAGACTGCCATGAAGGCTTACACACTGCGAAGCTTCCGATCGCTGCTAGCCAGCTTTTTCATTCTCGCCTTGTCCATAGGGCTTGCCTGGGCGCAGACTTCGGTCACCTCGGTGCGCGGAGCAGTCACCGATCCTTCTGGCGCGGTCGTGCCCGGCGTTCAGGTCACCCTCGGCAATCCCGCCAGCGGCTTCCATGAGAGTGTCACGACCGACAGCAAGGGTTTGTACGTCTTCCCGCAGATTCCGCCGGGAAGATACACGCTTTCCGTGAAGGCCACTGGCTTTGCCGCGCAAAATAAGCAGGCGGAACTGCTGGTGAACCAGCCCGCGACCATCAACTTTGCCCTTTCGGTGCAGGGCACCGAGCAAACGGTGGATGTGAGCGCGGAGGCCGAGACTCTGAACATCACCGACGCCACCATCGGAAACGCGGTGGGGAATAACACCATCGAGTCCCTGCCCATGGAAGGACGCAATGTTCCTGACCTGCTCAGCCTGCAACCCGGTGTGGTTTACCTGGGGCGGGAAATCAACCAGGACCAGGATAGCCGCAGCGGAGCGGTGGCGGGAGCGCGTTCCGACCAGAGCAACGTCACACTGGACGGCGTGGACAACAATGACCAGCGCCAGGGTTATGCCTTCACCGGCGTGCTGCGTTCTACTCTCGATTCGGTGGAAGAGTTCCGCGTCACCACCACCAACTCCAATGCCGACGCCGGCCGCACCTCCGGCGCTCAGGTGGTGCTGGTCACCAAGAGCGGCACCAACAACTTTCATGGCAGCGCCTACGAGTACAACCGCAATACCGCCACTTCCGCCAACGACTGGTTCAATAAAAATGCGGAACTGGGGGCGGGCCTGCCCAATGTCCCCGGCCATCTCATCCGCAACACCTATGGCGCCTCACTCGGCGGGCCGATCAGGAAGGACAAGCTGTTCTTTTTCCTGAACTATGAAGGGCAGAAAACCTCGGAAAACCAGCAGCAAACCTTGACCGTCCCCACCGCCTCCTTTCGCGCCGGTCAGCTTAAATACATTGACCTTAACGGCAATACTGTGACTCTTAGCCCCGCGCAAATCGCAGCCATGGATCCCAAGTGCAGCGGCCTGGGAACCTGCCCCTGGGGGCCGGGATTGAACCCCAATGCTATGGCTACCCTGGGCGCCTATCCGTTGCCTAATGGTTTTAATTCCGGCGACGGCCTCAACACCGCTTCCTTCACCTGGTCGGCGCCCAATCCCGCTACCTTAAACACTTACCTCGCGAAAATTGATTATTTGATGTCCCCCCGAAGCCGCCTGTTCATCCGCGGCAACCTGCTGGGCGACCGCATTTCCGGCCCTCCGCAGTTTCCGGGCGACCCCGCCAGCTTCACCCAAACCAACACCTCCAAGGGCATCGCCGCCGGCCACACGTGGACCATCAGCAATACCAAGATCAACAATTTCCGCTACGGCTACATTCGCCAGGGGGTCAACAACGTGGGAGTGGGCAATAACTCCTTCTCCGATTTTGCCGGCATCAGCCCCCTGACGGCAGAGAACACCACCACCCTGCTCAACGTTCCGGTGCACAACTTCGTGGACGATTTCACCTGGGTGAAGGGAAATCACAGTCTGCAATTCGGCGCCAACTACCGCATCGTGCACAACAACGCGCTTTCCGACAACGTTTCCTTCGCCAACGCGCTTTCCGGAGGCGCGAACATCTACCTGGCGGCCATTGCCGGAACTGGACAAGACCTGGATCCGGCGGCCTTTGGCTATACCACGGTCTCGGGCGATTTCTCGTCCAGTTACGACAACGCCGTAACCGCGCTCACCGGCATCCTCTCCACCATTAACGTGCACCGCAACTACCAGGTGACGGGCAACACCGGCGCTAACCTGCTGCCGGTCGGCGCCATGATTTCGCGCAATTTCAAGGCCAACGAGTTCGAGTGGTATGCGCAGGATTCCTGGCGGCTGAAGCCTAACCTGACCCTGACCTTTGGAATACGCCACACCTTGTTGCAGACGCCCTATGAAGTC
>DASVBI010000245.1:0-6229 GCA_036375915.1 Terriglobales bacterium
GTATTGGTCAATGTCGTACCCGGGAATCACCTGGTCATCGCGATGCTTGATGAGCAACCACTCCGTGCCCTTGCTGCCGGGACGGCGGGAGCGCATGCGGGCCAGGACGAAGGAACCCTTCAGTTTTTGGCCATGCAGAACAAATTTGAGGTCACCCTTGGCCAGCATGGCGTGAGCATCGCCTTGGGCTTCCCAGGTTCCGACGTCCCACACCATGACCGTTCCGGCGCCGTAATTGCTGGGCGGAATGATGCCCTCAAAATCAAAATAAGAAACCGGGTGGTCTTCCACCTGCATGGCCAGGCGCTTGTCGGCGGGGTCGAGCGACGGTCCCTTGGGCACGGCCCAGGATTTCAGCACCCCATCCATTTCCAATCGGAAGTCATAGTGCAGGCGGGTGGCGCGGTGTTTCTGCACCACGAAGCGATTTCCGGCTTTTTTGCTGACTTCCGGCGGCGGTTCCGGCGTGGCTTCGAAGCGCCGCTTGCGTTTGTATTCTTCCAGGGCCATGCGCAGTTTTAGATGCGACGCCGAGTAGTCAGGAGTCAGGAGTCAACGCAGGCAGGCTGGCAGCCTGATACCGGTGACAAATCCTATCTTAGAAGCGTGAGGAAGTCAGCTTGGAGGCGAACAGCGGGGGCGGCGGAGGGGAACAGGAAACTGGCGCCAGCAGCCAGGGTTGGGCGGTCAAACGATTTTGCTGACTCCCGACTCCTGGCTCCTGACGCCTGCTATTTATGCCGCCTTGCCGGCAGCAATGCGATGGATGGTAGATTCTTCCACGTTGTAGGTCTCTACCTTCATGGGACCTTTGAGGTAGGGCTTGGCAATGTCCTGAACCCGGGGGAAGGTATCGCGGTGATAGCGCTCGGCATCCTCACGGGTTTTCCAGAAACTGATGGCGACCATACGCTCGGGGTCGTGCTCGGAGGCCAGGCCGACTTCATCCACAAAGCCGGGTTGCTTCTGCAGGAGAGGAAGGATCTCATTGCGAAGCCGCTGCTGCATTTCGTCCCTCTTATCCGGTTTCACCGTGCATTCCACGATTCTCGTAAACATAGTGTTCTCCTTTCGAGATGTTGAATGGGGTTGGGTCCGGCCCGCCGAGGATTCAGCCCACGATCAGCCCGAACGGCGGGGAAGGGTTAGTTGCGCCGTTGGTTATTAGGAAGCGACTAGCGCATTATAACGCCGCAGGGAAGGGCAGCAACACGGAAGTGGGTGGCTGAAGGCGAGCAGTGGCGCGGCTTTTTGTTTACAATCGCTGGCATGTTGCGGCGCCAGGCAATTGCGGCTTTGGTGATGATCGCGCTGGCCTTTCCTGCGCTCGCTGGTGGTTCGCAGTCGCAGGGAGAGGACTTTGGCAACAACGTAGTTTCCCGGCTGCTGCAGCAGGTGACGCAAGGCTTTATCACCCACAACCAGGGGCAGGTGCTGGCCGCGTTCGACCCCGCGCGCATGAAGAATTACGCGCAGTTTCGCGACAATCTTGCGGCCTTGTTCGCGAAGTATGAAAACTTCCGCGCCGCTTACCGTTTACGCCAATCGTGGCCGCAAGGGGAGCGGGGCGTGATTATCGCCGAGTTTGAGCTGGAGGGCAGCCCGCTGGAAGAGGGTGCGCCGCCCTTCCGCCGCAGCGCGCAACTGCGCTTCGAATTTGAACGCGGCCGCACAGGCTGGCGGATTGTGGACGTGGAGCCGCGCGGGTTCTTCTCGTAAGCATGAAACGCGACTATCCTGACCGGCCGCTGATCGGAGTAGGAGCCGTGATTGTGGCCGATAATCGCGTTGTGGTAGTGCGTCGTGGCCACGAGCCGCTGAAAGGGGAGTGGTCCATTCCCGGGGGCGTGCTGGAAATCGGGGAAACGCTGCGCGCCGGGGCCGCCCGCGAAGCCGTGGAGGAAACCGGCCTGGTGGTAGAAGCCGGCGAAGTGCTGGAGGTACTGGACCGCATCGTGCGCGACGCCGAGGGGCGCATTCAGTTCCATTATGTGCTGGTGGATTTTCTGTGCCGTCCAACCGCGGGCGAGTTGCGCGCCGGGGGCGATGCGGAAGAAACGCGCTGGATCAGTTCCAGTGAACTTGAGAGCTTTCCTATCGCTGATTCGGCCGCGGCGGTGCTGCGCAAGGGGTTGGAAAAGGCAGGAAATGTAACCGGGTAATTGTGCTCAACCGAGCACGGCTGTTCCTGGCAATGACGGTCGCGGCGGGGGCGCCCGCGCTACAAGGTTCTCAGTCGAACCTCCAGCCTGTCATTTGCGAGGCTTGGTTTCGCGCAGCACGTTGGAGAAGTTTTTGCCGCCAAAGCTGGCGGTCTGCACCAATTGGCCGGTTACGTCCACAGTGGTGCCCTGGCCAGGCACGCCATAGTTCTCGCTCAGCACCCAGATAGAGCCGCTGCCGTCGTTCACCTGGAACATGCCCATTCCCAGAACACCGTAGGAGCTGGTTACTTTGCCGCTGACGGTGATTTGCTTATTCATGTATTTGCCGGGGTCTTTCTGGATGTCGCCGATCTTGGTGGAAGGACAGCCGGCCAGCAGCAAAACGGAAGCGACAAGGGCAGCAAGAGCGAGGGTTTTCGTCTGCATAAGTCCAGCCTCTTGGGATAGATAACGGGCAAGCGCATGGTAGCACAGGAGCGTGTTCTAAGAGCGGCCGGCGCGCGTTCCGAGGCCGTGACCAAAGTCATGGGCAAGGCTTGTCCCAACGGTTAGCCTGACAGGTGAGGAGGCATCAGCATGAATGTTGACTTGGGCAAGACGGTGCGCGAATTGGCGGTGGAGAATCCTGCCGCCACAAGAATATTTGAAAAGTTTGGCATTGATTACTGCTGCGGCGGGGGGAAGTCGCTGCGCGAGGCCTGCCAGGCAGCGAACATCGCCCCCGACAAGCTGCTGGATTCGTTGCGTTCGGCCGGCCAGAGCAAGAGCGCGAATGGCAACAGGGACTGGAACTCCGAGTCCCTGGCCGACCTGATTGATCACATTGTGGACACTCATCACGCCTACACGCGGGAAGAACTGGAGCGGCTGGACCCGCTGCTGGCCAAAGTGTGCTCGGTGCACGGGCAACGCCATCCCGAACTGCTGCGCATTCAGCAACTCTTGGGCGGGCTTTCCCAGGAGCTGACCATGCACATGATGAAGGAGGAACAGGTCCTGTTTCCCTACATTACCCGCATGGAGGAGGCAGTACTGGAGAAGCGGCCGATTATGCCGCCCATGTTCGGCACGGTGCAGAATCCGGTGCAGATGATGGTGCAGGAACATGATTCCGCCGGCCAGGCGCTGCACGAAATGCGCGAGCTGAGTGGGGGCTACACGGCGCCTCCGGACGCCTGCGTCAGTTTTCAGACGCTCTACCGCGCCCTCGACGAGTTTGAGCGCGACCTGCATCAGCACATCCACCTGGAGAACAACATCCTGTTCCCGCGGGCGGTGGAGATGGAGCGCGGGCACTAGTACTCGGTACCTAGTACCCAGTACCCAGTCAAAGCGGCGCCGGACGTGGGCGGCGAGACGGCAACGTGATTTCATCAATGGCAGATCTGGCCACACGCATTGAAGTGCAGCAGGGAAGGGCGCTCACGCCCCACGAGATCTTCGAGATCACGCGGGCGCGGGAGAAAGCCCTCTCCCGCCTGCTCATAGCCTTTATCAGCGCCGGGCTGGCATTCATGCTGTTGCCGGGTACCTTTCTCGGGGTGTGGAACCTGATTGCGATTACGGACCGCCACGCAGCCGATTCGGTTCCGCCAGCCTGGATTCAGGCCCACGGGCACGCCCAGATTTTTGGCTGGATCGGCAGCTTTATTTTGGGGATTGGCTTTTACTCCATTCCCAAGCTGCGCCGCGCCGCCCGTCCGTTTGCCCTGTGGAGGGCCTGGCTGTGCTGGACGCTGTGGAACGCAGCCGTGGCCTTGCGCTGGAGCGCCAACGTTTACTTATGGCATTGGCGCGCGCTTTTGCCCGCCACCGCCACCGCGGAAGTGGTTGCGTTTGCAGTTTTTCTCCAGGCGGTTTCCGGCCATCAGGCGAAAGACGCGGGCAAGGACAAACTGGACCTCTGGGTCTGGGTGGTCATTGTGGGCTCGCTCGGGTTTCTGGCGGACCTGCTGGTCAACCTGGCGGAGTCGGTTGTGGTTGCTGGTAAGGGAACCGGACCCTCGTTTCCCCCAGGGTTTGACCAACGCTTTCTGGTGCTCTCCACCTGGGGATTTCTGGTGCCGTTCGTATGGGGGTTTAGCGCCAAGTGGCTGCCTGTGTTTCTTGGTCTGCGGGAAGTGCGAGGACGTTGGCTGCTGACTGCCGTGGGCCTTAATACGGCGGGCGTGGTTTGCGCTCTGGCCGGACGTGTGCTGCCTGCGAGCGTGTTGCTGCTGGCGGCCAGCCTGATGGCTATTTTCGGGCTGCGGCTTTTCGAGCCGCCTCAGCAGCCGCCCAAGATCAAGGGCGTGCACAGCAGTTTTCCTGTATTTGTGAGGCTGGCTTACGTGTGGCTGCTGATTGCCGCCGCACTGGGCATTTGGGCGGCCACCCTTAGCGACGCACCAGGAGCGTGGGGCGCCTCGCGCCACGCGCTTACGGTGGGCTTCCTGGCCATGATGGTGTTCAGCATCGGGCAACGGATACTGCCCGCGTTTTCCGGCATGCGCCTGCTGTTCAGCCCACGGCTGATGTTGGCCGCCCTGGCGCTGCTGGCTTTGGGCTGTACCCTGCGGGTTTCCTGCGAAGCCCTGGCCTATCAGGGCTTTGCCGCCTGGGCGTGGGCTCTGCTGCCGGTTTCCGCGGTGATCGAGTTGAGCGCGGTGGCGGCCTTTGCCCTGAATCTGGGGGCGACGTTCCTGCGCAAACCCAGAGTTGTCGTCGCGGACACTCGGGTAGCTGGCAGTTGGTAGCTGGTAGTTAGTGGGCGATGACGTGCAATTACGATGTAGAATCCCCCGGTGCCGCTAAGGACCTAACTACCAACTACTAGCTACCAGGTAACGTTCCGCCATGACCGACACCATTGTAGTTAGCGAGTGGGATTCCGACCTTTTCCACCAGAAGGTGATGGAACTGGAGGCGCAGGGCTACGTGGCGCGCCGCGACACCTACCGCATCACCGCGGAAATGAATCCGGAGACGGGCATCGTCAGCCACGTGCACTTTATGGAGCTCTACCGGCCCAGCCGCGAAAAAACTTAACCACAAAGGACACGAAGGAAAGAAAAAGGAAAATCTGGGTTACGTCTCCAAAGCTGCGGATGGCAAGCCAATCTTCAACAATAATCCCCGATTTTACTTTGTGTCCTTCGTGTCCTCTGTGGTGGAGAGGGTTAGCAGGCGAGCTGGTCACGGGAGATCTTCAGCCCGTTGAGGTTGCCGAGCACGGTGACCGCCAGCATCTCCTGGCGGAAGAACTCGTCAGCGGTGGCCAGCAGGTCTTCGGTGGTGACCGACTCGATACGCTCAATCAGCTCGTCCAGGCCGAAGAAGTGGTCGAAGTACATTTCCTGGCGGGCCAGGTTGGACATGCGGGCGGTGCTGGACTCCAGGCTGAGCATGAGGCTGCCTTTGAGCTGGTCCTTGGCGCGGCGCAGCTCGTCCGCCGGCACAGGCTCGTTTTTCAGCCGGCGCAGTTCGGCCACGATTGACCCCACCACCTTGGGCGCCGACTCGCGCGAGGTGCCGGCGTAAATGGAGAGGCATCCGGTATCGCGGTAGGGGTTCAGGTCGCTGTAAATGGCATACACCAGCCCCTGGCGCTCACGTACATTCTGGAAGAGGCGCGAGCTCATGCCTCCGCCCAGCACCGTGTTCAGGATGTAGGAGCCATA
The DNA here is from genome assembly GCA_036375915.1 of Terriglobales bacterium. Taxonomy (GTDB): domain Bacteria; phylum Acidobacteriota; class Terriglobia; order Terriglobales; family Acidobacteriaceae; genus JAICWP01. The sequence continues at coordinate 5,825 of DASVBI010000245.1, forward strand.
GCGCTTGGGATGGGCCAGGGGGTAGGCGGGGGTGCCGACGCAAATCTGCACCTGCTCCAGGGCCTTCTTGTTGCGCATGATGATGCGTGGGTTAACCTTGGGCGGCGCCGTGTGATAGCCGTTGGAGCGAGGCTTGAGGTGCTGGAACTTCTCCACCACCAGGTCCGCAAACTGCTTGTGGTCCACATGTCCGGCGGCGCACACCACCAGGTTGCCGGGATTGAAGCGCTCGCCGTAGTAGTCGAACAGGATGGGCTGCTCAAAGCGCTTTACCGTGTCCTTGGTCCCCAGAATAGGCTTTCCCAGGGGGTGGTCCTTCCAGAAATTCTGGGTAAAGATTTCGTGGACCAGGTAGTCGGGGTTATCCTCGTCCATCTTGATCTCTTCCAGGATGACGCCGCGCTC
>DASVBI010000458.1:0-7346 GCA_036375915.1 Terriglobales bacterium
GAGCTACTGGCCGAGGCGAATGGGTGCAACATCACCTCGGGACTCTTAATTTTTGGCGTTTTGCGGGTCTGTTCGACTCCTTCACTCGGTTCAGTCGCTCAGGCCAAGCTAAGAACGAGCGCAGCGGGAGCCCGCAGCCGAAATCCTGAGCGAAGCAAAGGATCTCTGTAATCCTCCAGCGGGTGCCCCGAGAAGAGCGCCCGCCATCAGCCTTCCCTTTCTACTGTTCCGCCGGCAGCGATTTCAAATACTCGACCAGGTCCGACTTCTCCTGCGCGCTTAGCCCCAGGCTGAAGCAACTGTCGTAGTGGTTGACCACGTCGAGCAGCGTGGCAAACCGCCCATCGTGATAGAAACCGCCCTTAGTGTGCGTCCACAAGCCGTTCAAGGGCGCGGTGCGATAGCGATGGTCGGGAGCACGGTCAGCCTGGAAGCTATCAATACAGATTTCCGAGCCAGTGTGCAGGTCCCAGCCCGGCTCCGTCCACAGGGGCTCGGTATGGCAGGTGGTGCATTGGGCTTTGCCGCTGAACAGTTCATCACCGCGCTTGGCCGCCGCTTCGTCAAAGCTGCCTTTGGGCGGAGCAGGCGCAGGAATGGAAAGCTGGTAGAAGTGCAGGGCCGGCAGCTTGCCGGTAATCAGGTCGGGTTGGCTGTTGACATGCCCGAAGTGATTTCTGGCGGCTACTGGGAACTGCGCCGCATCGTCCAGTCGCGGATCGAAAAACGTTCCCTTGCCGTGCATTTCCAAATTGGCAACGAACGCGTTCCAGTAAGGCACGCTGCCCCAGCCCGTCCAGGTGTGCAGGTTCACGCCGGCCAACCCGAAGGCGGGAGGAATCAGCGTGGCCGCGGATTTGCCGTCCGGACGAAAAGCTTTACCGTCCATGAACAGCTCGGCATCGAATTTTCCCGGCCCCCAACTGGCCAGCACGGTTTTAACCGTGGGCACGTCCACCTGCAGCACATCGGCTACGGGCTCCAGGTTGGGCGCAAGAGAGACGATGGCGCCCACGTTCAAATCACGGTTGGCCCAGCCGTCCAGCCGGTGGCCGATGTTGCCGGGGGGAATGCCGGGGGCGCTGAACGACCTGTCAACGGTGGAGTGGCACAGGGCGCACTGGATGCCCACGGAACGCAGCGTGCCATTGGGATTGAAGTAGCCGGTCACGCCCAGAACAGCGTTCTGTTTCAGCAACGCCAGGGTCGTTTCCGGGCTGCTTAGGTTTACTTGTCCGCTGCGCAGCGCCGCGATCAGGGAAGGTGGAAGCGCATCAACGTCCACCTTGAGTCCCACCGCCAGCGCGGTCGCCGGGCTCACTCCCGGGCCCACGCCGCCGAACTGGCTGCCTTCCAAAGCCTGGTGCAAGTGCAGGGTTCCGCCCCAGAAATCCTGGTCGCCAAAGGTGTCATAGCGAAAGGTATGCCGGCCTTGGTCGAGCATCTTGGCGGCGTTCTTGACCACCGCGACATCAAAATGCGTGCTTGCCGGGCTTGCTCCGACGGTAGCCCGTGGGCGCAGGCTGTAGGCGGCTACAGCCGCGACTGTGATGGCAAGCAATGCTGCTGTTCTGAAAGGTCGCATTACGATTCTCCTTGTTTCGCGTTGCTGGCTCGCGGCTTATCTGCAGAGTGAGGAGAATCGGGATTCGTTACGGTGGTGGGCGGGACTAAGCAGGAGTTTTCTTTTTCAGAAAAATGATTTGAGCGGGCGTAACCCGCGGCCAGGTGCGAACTCCCTTTAGGGGGACTGCTCTGACTGTGGTTCCGGCGGTGAGGGCGCGAGCGGAGCAGACGGTCTTTGCCGTCGCCTGTCAGGCAGGCAACCTGTAATCGCGTCCGAGAGACCGACCTCTAACTACCCAACCGCCGGCTGCCCGAAATCACACCTGGCGCCAGAGTTCCGCCCGCGGGTCTTCGGGATTGAGGCGGGCCAACTCGCGCAGCAGTTCCTTGGTGCGCTCGTCGCGGGGCATGGGCACGGTGACCTTCACTTCTACAATTTCGTCGCCGCGCGCTCCGTCGCGAGTGGCTGAGGGCACGCCTTTCTCGCGCAGGCGCAGCTTCTGGCCGGATTGCGTGCCGGGTGGAATCTTCAGCAGGGCGCGACCGTCAATGGTGGGCACCTCGATTTTGGCGCCGAGAGCAGCTTCCGTGGCGCTTACGGGCACAGTGAGGTAGATGTCGTCGCCTTCGCGGCGGAAGATGGGGTGCTCGCCGGCGCGGATAATGACGTAAAGATCGCCCGGCGCGCCACCGTGGTAGCCGGCGTTGCCCTTGCCCGCCAGGCGGATGCGTTGTCCGTCGCGGGTGCCAGGCTTGATGCGCACTTCCAGCGGTTCGGCGCGCTCCACCACGCCGTCTCCGCCGCAGCTGGGACACACGGTGATGTTCTTGCCGGTGCCATGGCAGCGGGGGCACTGGGTATTGAATTTCATGCGCCCGCCGGTTTGGGTCACCTGGCCCGTGCCCTTGCATTCGGGGCAAACGCCGGGGGCTTCCTGGAAGCCGCTTCCGTGGCATTGCGCGCAAACGTCGCGGCGGGTTACCTGCAGGCGCAGCACCGCTCCGCGAATGGCTTGCCAGAAGCCGACGTTGACCTGGTACTCCAGATCGCTGCCCGGCTCGGGACCGCTGGGCTGCTGGCCGCGGCCGCTGAAGATACCGGAAAAGATGTCGCGGAAGCCGCCGCGCTTGCGTTCGCTGGCGGCGCCGCGGCCTGCGCCTTCGAACAGGTCGGAAAAATCGAAGCCGCTGAAATCGAAAGGCACCTCCTGGGTTCCGCCACGACCTGCCTGGCTGCGGCCGGGAAAGCCTCCTCCGGGGAAGCCGCCTCCGGTACCGCCGCCGGCCCGCGCATAAGCTTCCGCCGCCTCCGGGCTGATGTTATCGGAGTAGTAGCCGAGCTGGTCGTAGATCTTGCGCTTCTTGGAGTCGCTGAGGACGTCGTTGGCTTCGGAGATGGCCTTGAAGCGCTCCTCCGCCGACTTGTCGCCAGGATTGACGTCGGGATGGTACTTGCGCGCCAGCTTGCGGAACGCCTTGCGGATCTCATCCGCCGAGGCATTCTTCTTGACCCCGAGAATCCCGTAGTAGTCTTTGGTCTGCGTTGGCATTGAAAAACAGTGGCCAGTGGTCAGTTGCCAGTTTAGTTTATGGTTTTTGGGCCTTCATCTTCCGGAATGACTACGACCGGGCTTACGACCGGCAACTGGTCGTCATGCACCACCGGAACCCGATAGAAGCCTTCCGTCGTGGGCGTGAATACAAACCAGCGGCCCTCCTCGGGCACGAAGTTTACAAAATATTCTTTATCGTTAACTGCGAACTGCACTTTGCTCTCCCCTGGACCCGAACCTTTTTCAGAGGCTAAAGCCCGAATGATTTCTTGCTTCTGCGGCATGGCTGGAGCCATGCCCTGATACGAGCCCTCAGCCGTCCCTGACGGGACTGGCCGCGGTTTCCCTCCGCCCACCCGCCAGTAAACTGGCGGGCTACTTTCAGCCGCCCCGACGGGGCGGTGCATACCGCAAGGGGCGCCTGCAGGCGCCCCTCGCAGGCCAGAAGCTAGCAGCTACCCAGCCAGATCCTTCGCTACGCTCAGGATGACGGCGACCGGGCTCAGACGCCCGGCCAAACGCCGTCATTTTTTCTCCTCCACGTCCACGTACTCGGCGTCAATGACTTCGCCTTCCTTCTTGGCTTCGCCATCGCCACCGGGCTGCGGTCCGGCGCCGGCGCCCGGGCCAGGCTGCGGACCAGCGCCCGGCGCGCCCTGAGGCTGGGCCGCACGATACATCTGCTCGGCCAGCTTGTGCGACGCCGCGGTCAGGCGCTCGCGCGCCTTGTTCATCTGGTCCTTGTCGTTGGACTCCAGCGCCTTCTTGGCGTCGGCCACGGCGTTTTCCACGTCGCCGCGCTCGGAGCCGGTGATTTTGTCGCCGTGTTCGCGCAGCATCTTCTCGATGCTGTAGACCATGGAGTCGAGCTGGTTGCGGGCCTCGATCTCCTCGCGCTTGGCCTTGTCTTCGGCGGAGTGCGAATCCGCTTCCTTGGCCATGCGCTCCACTTCCTCCTTCGACAGCCCGGAGGAAGAAGTGATGGTGATCTTCTGGTCCTTCTGCGTGGCCATGTCTTTCGCGGTCACGTTGAGGATGCCGTTGGCGTCAATGTCGAAGGTCACCTCGATCTGGGGCACGCCGCGCGGAGCCGGCGGAATGCCGGTCAGGTGGAACTTGCCCAGGGTGCGGTTCTGGCCCGCCATGGGCCGCTCGCCCTGCAGCACGTGCACCTCGACCGAGGTCTGGTTGTCCGCCGCAGTGGAGAAGGTCTCCGTCTTGCGGGTCGGAATAGTCGTGTTGCGCGGAATCATGGGCGTCGCCACGCCGCCCAGCGTCTCGATGGAGAGCGTAAGCGGGGTAACGTCGAGCAGGAGCAGGTCCTTGACCTCGCCCTTGAGCACGCCGCCCTGAATGGCCGCGCCCACTGCCACCACTTCGTCCGGGTTCACGCCCTTGTGGCCTTCGCGCCCGAACAGCTCCTTGACCAGTTGCTGGATGCGGGGCATCCGGGTCTGGCCGCCCACCAGCACCACCTCGTTGATCTTATCGGCCGCGATGCCGGAGTCCTCCATGCACTTTTTGCAGGGCCCGATGGAGCGCTCGATGATGTCGCGCACCATCTCTTCCAGCTTGCCCCGGGTCAGCCGCTTCACCAGGTGCTTGGGACCGCCGGCATCGGCGGTGATAAAGGGCAGGTTGATCTCGGTCTCCATGGTGGTGGAGAGCTCGATCTTGGCGCGCTCGGCGGCATCGCGCAGGCGCTGCAGCGCCATCTCGTTGCCCTTGGCGCGCAGGTCCAGACCTTCGTCCTTCTTGAACTCGTCAATCAGCCAGTCCACAATGCGCTGGTCAATGTTGTCGCCGCCCAGGTGGGTGTCGCCGTTGGTGGCTTTGACCTCGATGACGCCTTCGCCGACTTCCAGAATGGAGATGTCGAAGGTGCCGCCGCCGAAGTCGTAAACTGCGATGGTCTCGTCCTTTTTCTTGTCCAGTCCGTAGGCCAGGGCTGCCGCCGTAGGCTCGTTGATGATGCGCTTCACGTCCAGCCCGGCGATGCGTCCGGCGTCCTTGGTGGCCTGCCGCTGCGCGTCATTGAAGTAGGCGGGAACGGTGATGACCGCCTCGGTCACCTTTTCTCCCAGGTAATCCTCCGCCGCCTTTTTGAGTTTCTGCAGAACCATGGCCGAGATCTCCGGCGGGGTGTACTTCTTGCCCATGATTTCGATGGCTACGTGGTCACCGTCACGGACTACCTTGTAGGGCACCATCTTCATCTCTTCGTTGACTTCCTCGTAGCGCCGCCCCATGAAACGCTTGATGGAATAAACCGTGTTCTCCGGGTTGGTGATGGCCTGGCGCTTGGCCACTTGGCCAACCAGGCGCTCCCCGGTCTTGGTGAAGCTCACCACGGAAGGAGTAGTCCGGCCACCCTCTTCGTTGGGAATCACCTTGGGCTCGCCGCCTTCCATGACGGCCACCACCGAGTTAGTGGTGCCCAAATCAATGCCGATAATCTTTGCCATTGCCACTGCCTCCTGCGCTAAAACATCTAAGTCTTTGTTTTTAAAAGCTTTGCTATGGTAATCCGCTTTATAGCAGAATCATGATAGGACTTGAGTGTATCACTGTCAACCTTTTAGATGTGCCGGATGGGCGGGAGGATGCAGGAGCTGCGACGGCTCTTTGGAAATCGGGCTTCTTTGGAAATCGGGCTAAAGATGCACGGGGCCTCGGGGTGGAAGCACCGGCTTTAGCCGGGTGAAAAGGCGGTATCTCTCTTTCCCGAGCGGACTTCAGTCCGCGAGGAGGTTTCTCCTGGGTGGGGCACCAGGGCTAAAGCCCATTTTCTCCTTGGCTTGTATTCGTGCGGCTGAAGCCGCACGCTCCCACGCTGACCATTGGGGGCTGAAGGCCAATGCTTCACCCCGGCGCGGCGTTAAACTTCCGCATCTTAGCCATTGGCTTTGTTGCACCGCGCCCCGTCCTATGACCCCCAAGGAAAGCCCGCAACGCAAACCGCCGCCTGAGCAGGAAGCCGCCAAGCCATTCCCCGTACAGCCTCCTGCTCCGGGGCCGGAGGTGGTGATACCAGCCGAGACCGCGGCCGAGCTGGAAGAGGAGCACGAACTGCTCCATGCCAACATCCGGGCTGCAAGTATGGCGCAAGTGGCGCTGGCGGTCATTGCCGGCATCGCTGTTTTTTACTTCGCTAGGCTCCCGCTCATTACCCTTTCGATGGCCCTGCTGATCGCCTTCATTTTGGAGCCGATTGTGAACGGCTTGCAGAAGTGGCGGGTGCCGCGTTCAGCGGGTGCGCTGATCGCGGTGCTGCTGCTGGTGGCGGTGTTTGGCGCGGGGACCTACGTTTTTTACAACCGCGCAATCGCTTTTGCCCGCGAACTGCCCAAGTATTCTTCGGCGATTCATGCGGTGATTGCCAAAGTTACCGCCAGCACCGACAAGATCGCGCAAAGCACCTCCAAGGCCATCAAAGGCCCGCAAGCCAAGCAGCCCGTACCGGTGGAAGTGCAGCAGGGACCCGACATTTTCCATTTCCTGCAGGGCGGAGCGGGGGTATTCGGCGACATCATCATGACCCTGAGCTTCATCCCCTTCCTGGTTTATTTCATGCTTAGCTGGAAGGACCACGCCCACCGGGCGACAGTGCAATTGTTTCCCAAGGAACACCGGTTGCAGGCGCATCGCACCCTGGGACGCATTTCCACCATGATCCGCAGCTTTATTATTGGAAATGTGGTGGTGGGAGCCATCAATTCCGTGGTGAGCAGCCTGGTTTTCTGGCAGCTGGGAATTTCTTATCCCTACTTCATCGGCATGATCAGCGGCTATGCCAGTTTGATCCCGTATCTGGGAATCGTATTGGGCCTGCTTCCGCCTCTGGCAAGCGGCATCGGGGTGTTGCACAAGACCGGAGTCCTCATTGTTGTGATCACCGTGCTGTCTGTGCACCTGGTGACCATGAACGTGCTCTACCCCAAGATGGTGGGACGGCGCGCGCGTCTGAACCCTCTGGCGGTGACACTTTCCCTGCTGTTCTGGGCCTGGATCTGGGGAGCTATGGGGCTAGTGCTGGCTATTCCGATTGTGGGGGCAACCAAGATCATCTTTGACCACGTGGATTCGCTGCGGCCGCTGGGGGCGTGGCTGGGAGAATAAGTCTGATAGACGATTGAAAAATGAAGATTGAAAACCTCAAAACTCAAACGAACGTCATCCTGAGCGAGGGGGGACAAAGCAGAAGAGCCCCTAGCCGAAGGATTTCTA
>DASVBI010000206.1:0-2374 GCA_036375915.1 Terriglobales bacterium
CACTTCTCCACCCTTTTCGGTATAACGAAACCCTCCCACCACGCAGTCGGAGGCGCGAATGCGCTTGATTTTGACCATGGCGGCGCGGTCGCCGGAATGGTAAGGCTCGTTGACTAGCTTGGCTACCACTCCATCCAAGCCGGCAGGGCCGAGTTCGCGCATCCAGCGCTCGGCCTGAGGGCGGTCCGTAGTTGCCGGCGAAAGCCGCACGCGTTCGCTCTCCCCTATTCCGCGAAATGATTTCTCCAGCCGTTTGCGGCGCTCAGCCAGAGGAAGCTCAATCAGCGGCTTGCCTTTATCGTCAACCAGCAGGTCGAAGCACATGAGGGTGGCGGGAGTTTTCGCAGCCAGCTTGCGGATGCGGGATTCGGCGGGATGAATTCGCATTAGCAGATCGTCAAACGCAAGATGCTCGCCGGAAAAGATTACGATTTCGCCATCCAATACAAACTGCTGCGGGCGCAACTGGCGGAGAGCGTCCACCAACTCAGGAAAATAGCGGCCCAGCGGCTGGCCCGCCTTGGACTGCAGCAGGACCTGCTCTCCATGGCGAAATGCCAGGCAGCGGAAACCATCCCACTTGGGCTCGTATTGCCAGTCTTTGCCGCGGGGAAGCTCAGCAACTGATTTAGCCTCCATCGGCGGGTAAGGAGGACGAATGGGGAGGGCGATGTGCGGGAACTGGGCCAGGAGTTCTTCGGCCGGGACGGCACCTTCTACCACACGGTCCCGCCCGGAGTTTTTGGCGCTACTTCTGTGAGTGCGTGGCATCACTAGGTCAGATGCAGGCGGAGTAACGGCGGGCAACCGCGAACAAACGATTTCGAGGGAGAATGGGATGAACCGCACAGTGGGAGTTCAAAACCAAGAAGCAGGACTTCGCACGCGAGTGCTTTTCTGGCTGACAAAACGCCGGTTAGGCCGCGTCCCCTTGTCCGCAAGAATCCAGGCGCGCGATCCTAAACTTCTGGAAGCAGCGGCCAGAATGAGTATGCACATTGCCCGGCCGGGCGCCGTCCCGTTGAAGCTGAAGGAATTGGCGCAGCTGAAGGTTGCGGCCATGGTGGGCTGCCCATTTTGAATTGACATCGGTTCTGCCGTGGGCAGAAAGATGGGCATCACGGAAGAGCAACTGCGCGACTTGCCGCGGTTTGACGCCAGCGCGCACTTCAACGAAGAGGAAAAGCTGGTGTTACGCCTGGCCGTAGCGCTGACTCGAACACCGTCGGAGGTTCCCGATGACTTCTTCACGGTTCTGCGGAATCGCTTTTCCGAGCGCGAACTTGTAGAGCTGAGCGCTGCGATTGCATGGGAAAACTACCGAGCCCGCTTTAATCGCACGTTTGCGGTCGAATCGGAGGGGTTCTCCAAAGGCAAATTCTGCCCCCTTCCAGAGAGATGACATCCAGCCTGGAGAGAGAGCAGCAGGCAAGGTCACGGGGCGCCCTTGTTATACTCAACAGCGAATGCTTCAACAAACCCTGGAAGACGGACGCCGCATAGCCGACGCGGCGCTGGAAAGACTGTTGCCGCCGAGCACGCAGTACCCTACCTCGATTCACCAGGCCATGCGGCACAGCGTGTTTGCCGGCGGCAAACGGCTGCGGCCCATCCTGTGCCTGGAAGCGGCACGACTGGTGGCCGGTTGCCTGCCCGATGGCGTGGAGGAACTGGGCGCCGCGCTGGAGATGCTGCACACCTATTCGCTAATCCACGACGACCTGCCAGCCCTGGACAACGATGACCTGCGGCGGGGGCGTCCGACCTGCCACAAAGCATTTGGGGAGGCCACCGCGATCCTGGCCGGCGACGGGCTGCAGACCTACGCCTATGAAGTGCTGGCACGGCTGCGCTGCCTGGCGGAGCGGCGGGTACGCATTATCCAGGAGATCGCGCACGCCACCGGCACAGTAGACGGCATGATTGGCGGCCAGGTGATGGACCTGGAAGCCGAGCACAAGCGCGCCGACGCCGCCACTTTGGAATACATTCATAATTCCAAAACCGCGGCGCTCATCACCGCCTGCGTGGTGACGGGAGGTCTGTACGCGGGAGGCACTGAGGAGCAGGCCGCCAAATTGCGAGCGTATGGCCGGGCCATCGGTCTGGCGTTCCAGATTGTGGACGACGTGCTGGACGTGACGCAGTCTTCCGAACAGTTGGGGAAGACCGCAGGCAAGGACACCGCCACGGAGAAGGCGACCTATCCAGCGCTGTTCGGCGTGCCTGAATCGCTGAAGAAGGCGGATGCGCTGGTGGAGTCGGCTTCTCGCAGCCTGGAGAGCTTTGGGGAGCGCGCGGCGACACTGAAGACCCTGGCGCAGTTTCTGGTGGAGAGAAAGAAGTAGGTCAGCCGTCTCTCCGGGACTCGCCA
>DASVBI010000266.1:0-7305 GCA_036375915.1 Terriglobales bacterium
TCCCAGGACCAGCGACGCTACTAAGATTACGAGTTCTCTCCTCATTTCTCCGGGCGTGCTGAAAACATATGTTTGGCTTAGGCTTGACGAAACGGCGGCAATTGGTTGGATGTGCCGCCCCCGGAGCAAGGTGGCTTGCCGGAAGCACGGAATCTGCTTGCAGTAGCCGGTAGTGATCAACTGGTAGGCGTGCCTGGGAGATTGGTGGGAGCAGCAGCTCAGGTGCAGCTACTAACCCCCAGATAACAGCGCGCGATTATGAATGGTGTAAGATTTTTGCCATGCGGGTTCTGGGCATTGACTGCGGCACCGAGTACACCGGGTATGGCGTGGTTGAGGAAGCTCCGGACGGCCGCTTGATTTGCCTGGCAGTGGGCGCCATCCGGTTGAACAGCCGGCAACCATTGCCCACTCGGCTGAACACAATATTCGGCCGTTTGGGCGAACTGATCCAGCAGCATGAGCCGGAGAATGTAGCCATCGAAGACGTGTTCTACGCGGTGAACGTCAAGTCGGCATTAAAGCTGGGTCAGGTACGCGGAGTGGCCATGCTGGCGGCGGCCGCTGCCGGGCTGCCGGTAGCGGAGTACGCGCCCCTGACCATCAAGTCGGCGGTGGTGGGCTACGGACGGGCAGAAAAGTCGCAAGTACAGCAGATGGTCAGGCGTCTGCTGCGCCTGGAATCCTTGCCTCAACCTTCCGATGCCGCGGATGCGCTGGCCATTGCCATCTGCCACCTGCATACGGCGGCGACGCTGGCCCGCCAGGCGGTTGCACAGACCTAGGAAACGATGATGCAAGTTATCCGGTGGATGCTGGTTTCGAGTTTGGCGCTCCTTGCTCTCGGGCTGACAGCGCAGGTTCCCGATCTGCACCCGCAGCGAACCTTTACCCCCGAGCCCATTGTCAGTTTTTCCCTGGAATTGCCCGGGTCGGTGCCTCCCTATTACTCGATTTCTGTGGAAAGTACGGGCACAGCGGCGTACCGCTCCAGCCCGATACCCGGGGATATGGAGGGCGACCCATACATCATGAAGTTTGTGGTCTCGCAGCCTGCCCGGACGCGCATCTTCGAACTGGCCAAGAAGCTGCATTACTTCAAAGGGGATTACGAGTATCACAAAGGGCGGCTGGCCAACACCGGCATCAAAACGCTGTATTACACCGACGAAAAGACCAACAACTCGACCACGTATAACTACTCCAGCCATCAGGAGATCCAGGAACTGACTCACGTTTTCCAGGGCATATCTACTACCCTGGAATTCGGGCGCCGTCTGCAGTACTACTACGATCACCAGAAGCTGGGCCTGGATGACGAATTGAAGCGTATGGACCAGATGGCGCAGGAAGGGGAGTTGGACGAACTGCAGGCGGTGTCGCCGATCCTGCAGAAAATAGCCGGCGACCCGCAAGTTATGCATATTGACCAGGCACACGCGCGGCATTTGCTGCAACTGGCCGCGGCGGCTCCGCGCCAGCGTTGATAGCGGCATCAGGCAAATGAAGCCGGTAAATCCAGTTCGAAACGAATAGCGCCTTCCTCCGCGGGGATGCCGCGCCGGACAAATCCATTCTTCTCCAGCACACGAATGGAGGCAGTGAGTTCGGGCAATGTGTGAGCCGCGACCATGCGAACCTCAGGATGCGCATGAGCCCAGCCCACCAGGCCGGCTGCCGCCTCCGTGGCATAACCGCGGCGTTGGAATTCTCCGACTATGCCATAACCGATCTCCACCACGCCGGAGGGTATCTCGGCTGAAAGCAGTTCCGTCAAGGCAGCATGGTCGTGGCGCAGCTCCGCTTCCAGGGCGGCAACAGTGGCCGGCGCCAACCGCAGGCGGGAAGTGCTGACCCGGCCCTGGGCGAGGTCTACGTGGATATCGGTTTTCATGCGGCTGCTTAAATCTATCAGGCGCCACTCCGCAAAGTTGTTGTCCGCAGCCACTTGGCGGGTATTTGACAACTCTGATTGCAACCGGGGGTACAATAAAGGCGTCTAACAGGGGGAGGATCTTCCCCCAGGAGTGTCCCATGACCCAGCGAGTAAGCAAAGCGCTTCTCCTGCTGGCGGCGTTTGTCTGCGGCTTGTTCACCCTCTTTGCCTTTGCCGATAGTCAGGTACGAATTGTTCGCCTGAGCGACTTGGATGGCGAGGTGCAGATTGACCACGGCACCGGTTACGAAAAAGCTCTGCGCAATATGCCCATCACGCAGGGAGCAAAGCTGTGGACCAAAGGGGGAGGGCTGGCCGAGGTGGAGTTTGAGGATGGCAGCACGGTGCGCCTCACCCCGGACACTATCGTGGAATTTCCGCAATTGTCGCTGCGCGATTCGGGCGCCAAGGTGAGCACGGTCGAGGTCAACCAGGGTACCGCGTATTTCAACGTTGGCAAGCAGAAGAACAACGAATTCACCGTGGCATTTGGCGACCGGCGCCTGGCGATCAAGGATGCGGCAAGCTTTCGCATTGAGCGGAATGATACGCAGGCGAAGCTTTCGGTGACCAAGGGCGAATTGGAAGTGGAAGGGCCGTCGGGTGAAGTGAAGGTGGCCAAAAATCACACCCTCAGCATCAACCTGGGTGAAAACGGCACCTATGAGGTTGCCAAGGGTGTACCGCCCGACCAGTATGACAAGTGGAATAAACAGGAAGGCCAGTTCCAGAACCAATACAACTACGGCAACGCGGTTACCGGTTCCTGGCCGTACAGCTACGGTCTGGCGGACCTGAACTACTACGGCAACTACTTCTACCAGCCGGGGTGGGGCTGGTTGTGGCAGCCCTACTACATGGGCGCGGGCTGGGATCCGTTCATGAACGGCGCCTGGTCGTGGTATCCGGGCGTGGGCTACACGTTCATATCGCAATATCCCTGGGGCTGGATGCCCTACCGCTACGGCAACTGGGCGTTTATTCCAGGTTTGGGGTGGGCCTGGCAGCCGGGCGGGTTCTATGGCTGGAACGCCGCTCCGGCAATCGTGGATCCTCCGGCCGGTTTCAGGGCTCCGGCCCCTCCGGCGAGTACAGTGGCAAATCATCCCACGGTGCCGGTGAATCCGATTGGGCGCCGGCCGTTGCCGATGGGGGTGGTTAATGACGCCACGGGCACGCGCGCGGGAGTAGAGGGTGGCAGGCCGGGCCGGATGGTGACCAACGTTCCCGTACACGGCGGCACAGTGCGGGGAGGAAGGTCCGTGAGCCCAGGCGCGATGGGGCCGCACGGAACCATGCTGGGTCCCCGCGGTTCGATTGCGCGGTCGCCGGCCATGACCGCGCCGCGCATGGGTGGGGAGCGCATGGGCGGCTATGGCGGATACCGCTCCGTGGGCCGGGCGCCCAGTGCGGGGTCGTCGCATCCCGCTTCCACTTCCTCTACGCCGCACCACTGAGTCAGGTCGAAGGGCAAATCAGGGCGACCTGCGGGTCGCCCTATTTATTGGCGCAGCCAACTGGCGCACCCGATGCTGACTTATGCGCTACTTGTCTTTGTGATTCCAACGGTGTCCGACCAGGCCGGCCTCAAATGAGCGCTGGTCGAGGCGTGCCAGGCGTTTGGCCATGCCTGGTTTCAGCAGCGGATAGTGGTGAACCTCGAAGAGGTAGAAAGGAATGAACCACACCGGTTTGCCGGTGGACATCCAGTTGAGCTGGTCGAAGCGGGCCAGATTGACAGGGCGGGAAAAGGCGCGGAGGGAAAGCTGGCGGCGCAGGTTGAAGTAGCCTTCGAAATAGCTCAAGACGAGTTCCCGCAGGTTACGGTAGATAGGTTGGCGGCCCCGGCAGCCGGAGTAGTTGGATTTGGCGATGGAGCCCCAGGCGCCGCCCATGCGATAAACGGCGACCACGTGGTCCGTATCGTGCTCAGCTTCCAGGTCAATGACCAGGGGCGGGTAGCCAAGGACGCGCAGGGCGGCGGCGGCGAAAATCGCCCCTTCCAGGCAATGGGCGGTGCGCTCCTCCAGCACGCGACGAGGCGACCAGGCGGTGTCGGCGAGGTGGTAATCAAGTTTGTCTAAAAAGCACTGGATGCCATGCGGGGTCTTTAGCGCGCGCATCTGGCGCAGCTCCGCCGGGGTAAAGCCGAAATTGCCGTTGAGCATGGGTTGGGAGCAGTGTGGGGCGGGATGGAGGGAGTTGTCAACGAATTCAGTACCCAGTACCCAGTACCTGGTATTCACTCTTAGACAGATTGCTGCCTACCGAGAACTGAGAACTGAGAACTGAGAACTGGGAACTGGGAACCGCGCTCAGCCCAGCGCCTGCGCCAATTCCTGGGGCGAGTCCACCAGCAGATCGGGTGGAGGGGTCTGCAGCGTCTGGGGGGCAAAGCCGTAAGTGACGCCGCAGGTCCAGGCCCCGGCATTCTGACCGGTCAGGACGTCAATGGAAGAATCGCCGATGATGATGGTCTCCCGCGGCGAGACCCCGGCTTCCTCCATCAGCTTGCGGGCACCCTCGGGATCGGGCTTCTTGGTGGGAAAGCTATTGCCGCCGTAGACCTGGTCAAAAAAGGGCCTCAGGCCCAGCGCCTCTACGATCTGGCGGGAGGGGTTGACCGGTTTATTGGAGAGTACGGCCATGTGACGCTCAGTTCCATTGCCTCCACGGCGCAAGGCGGCCAGCATCTCCGGCACGCCGTGGTAGACGTGGGTATGGTCCAGCTTGTGAACCCGGTAATAGGAAAGGAAATATTCCAGGGCCTCCGCCACCAGGGCCTGGTCGCTGGGGTCGCCGAGGGCGCGGCGGATCAACATGGGAGCGCCATCGCCTACGTAGGCGGCGATAATGTCCGGCGGCAGCTCGGGGCGGCGCAGGTGGCGCAGGGTGGCATTCACCGAATGCACCAGGTCAAGGCGGGAGTCAATCAGGGTTCCATCCAGGTCGAAAATCAGCAGCTTAAGCGGCTTACTACCCAGTTTGGGATTGCCTTTGACCATGATTTCCAAGGGGCTGCCACTGGTTGAACGCGAGCCCAATCCAGTATATTCGTAAAGCCGTTAGTGGCTTAGAATGCGACAGGAGCGCCCTGCGCATCCAACGACTGTGCCGAAGATTACTTCTGAGGAGTCGGATGGCGACCACCAAAGTAGAACCTAAGCCGGTCAAGGCGCCTGCCGAGGCGAGCCGGGGACCGGAGAAGACCTACGAAGGCATTACCGGCAAGCAACTTATCGAGCTCTACCGCCTGATGTTCCTTTCGCGGCGGCTGGACGACCGGGAAATCCTCCTCAAGCGCCAGCAAAAGATATATTTCCAGATATCCGGGGCCGGGCACGAAGCCATGGGGGTGGCCGCGGGACTGGTGCTCAAACCCGGGTACGACTGGTTCTATCCCTACTACCGTGACCGGGCGCTGTGCCTGTCGCTGGGCGTGACGCCCCTGGACATGCTGCTGCAGGCGGTGGGCTCGGCAGAGGACCGCGCGTCGGGAGGGCGGCAGATGCCGTCGCACTGGGCCGATTCCAAGCTGAACATCGTGACCGGCTCCTCGCCCACGGGCAGCCAGTTGCTGCAGGCGGCGGGTTGTGCCGAGGCGGGCCGCTTCTATGCCGCGCACCCGGATGCCGCCAAGAACGCTTCCGGAGACTATCGCGAGTTCAAGGATGTGACCTTTCAGGGGGACGAGATTACTTATGTCTCCTGCGGGGAAGGGGCGACCAGTGAAGGCGAGTTCTGGGAAACCATGAACACCGCTTCCACGCGCAAGCTGCCGCTACTGGTTTGCGTGGAAGACAATGAGTACGCCATCTCCGTGCCCATTGAGGTCCAGACCGCGGGCGGCAATATCTCCAGACTGGTAGCCAACTTCCCCAACTTCTACTTTGCGGAGTTCGACGGCACTGACCCGATCGCCAGCTACACGGCGTTTCGCAAGGCGGCGGAGCACATCCGCGCCGGCAACGGCCCGGCCTTCCTGCATGGGCACGTGGTACGGCCGTATTCCCACTCCCTTTCCGACGACGAGCGTCTGTACCGGCCGGAAGCGGAGCGGAGGGAGGAGGCGCGGCGCGATCCCATTACGCGCCTGCAGATGTTCCTGGTGCGCGAGGGCATTCTGGAGGAAGAGGCCGTCACCCGGCTGGAAAAGCAGGTGGAAGCGGAGGTGCAGGAAGTAAGCGATCGCGCCGTGGCCGCGGCCAAGCCCGCGCCCGACTCGGTGATGCGCTTTATTTATTCACCCAACCTCGATCCGACCTCCGCGGTCTTCGCCACCGAGCCGGCATTCGCCAACCCAAAAAACCACGCCCAGCCCACCATTGCGGCTGCCACCGCCCAGAAGACGATGGCAGATCTGATTAACGCCTGCCTGCACGACGAGATGAAGCGCGACCCGCGCATAGTGGTATTTGGCGAGGACGTGGCCGATTGCAGCCGGGAAGAGTACCTGCAGCAGAAGCTCATCAAGGGCAAGGGCGGGGTATTCAAGCTGACCGCCGGGCTGCAGCGGGAGTTCGGCTCCGATCGTGTGTTCAATTCGCCGCTGGCGGAGGCCAACATCGTGGGCCGGGCCACGGGCATGGCCACGCGCGGGCTGAAGCCGGTGGTGGAGATCCAGTTCTTCGACTACATCTGGCCGGCGATGATGCAGCTCAGGAACGAGTTGCCGCTGATCCGCTGGCGCTCGCATGACCTGTTCTCCGCCCCCACCGTGATTCGCGTGGCTATCGGCGGCTACCTGACCGGAGGCGCGATCTACCACTCGCAATGCGGCGAGAGCATCTTTACCCATATTCCCGGGCTGCGGGTGGTGTTTCCCTCGAATGCCCTGGACGCCAACGGGCTGCTGCGAACGGCCATCCGCTGTGATGATCCCGTCATGTTTCTGGAACATAAGCGGCTCTATCGCGAAACTTTCGGCCGCTCGCCCTATCCCGGGCCGGAATATACGGTCCCGTTCGGCAAGGCCAAGGTGGTGCAGGAAGGGAGCGACCTGACGGTAGTGACCTATGGGGCGGTGGTGCCGCGGGCTTTGCAGGCGGCGCAACGATTGCAGCGCGAACAGGGAATCAGCGTGGAGCTGATTGACCTGCGCACGCTGAATCCGTACGACTGGGAAGCTATTGCCGTCTCGGTCCGCAAGACCAGCCGCGTGCTAGTGGCCTATGAGGATACGCTGAGCTGGGGCTACGGCGCGGAAATTGCGGCGCGTATCGCCGACGAACTGTTCGAGGACCTGGATGCGCCGGTGCGCCGCGTGGCCGCCAAAGACGTGTTTGTAGCCTACCAGCCGCAGCTGGAAAGTGAGATCCTGCCGCAGTCGGAAGACATTGAGCGCGCCATGCTGGAGCTGGCGGAGTTCT
>DASVBI010000519.1:0-2322 GCA_036375915.1 Terriglobales bacterium
TGTCTTCATGGCACACTTCAAGGACCTTATTGCGTGGCAAAAATCGATTGAGCTGACAACCGAACTCTACAGACTCACAGAGGTATTTCCCAGACATGAGCTGTACGGCCTAGCCGACCAGATTCGTCGGGCCGCCGTCTCCGTGTCCAGCAATATTGCGGAAGGACAGGCACACTTCAGCAGGCGAGAGTTTTGTCATTATCTGCATCATTCCCGAGGCTCGTTGGCCGAAATCGAAACGCAGATCATCATTGCGGAGCGTCTCCACTACATTTCCAAGTCTCAGCTGGACGCCGAACTGCAACGAATCCATGAGATCGGACGAATTATCAATGGCCTCATAAACTCTCTAAGTGCCCACAAAGCTGCGTGATTGCCGCGACCGTTCCTCTACTGAAACTAGGTACTGGGTACTGGGAACTTCTCACTCCCAACCCCTTCCTCCACCATCACCGGCTCATCCGCCATGTGCAAAAACCATTTCTCCATGACCACATTTTTTGCAAACCATTCCGTCCGCAATAGCCTTCTGGCAATTCCCGCCACCATCGCAGGCGATAGCCGACGTCCCAGAGCGGTAGCCCAGTCGCCGCGCGTGTGGCCATAGCGCGCCCGCAGCAACTTGGGGTATGGCTCCAGCTTCTCCCGGCGGTAGTCCCCAGCCGCCTGCGCAATCACCTGGGCGGCCAGCAGCCCGGACTCAATCGCCGGGCGGATACCTTCGCCGCTTTGCGAATAGGCCAGCCCAGCGGCATCGCCTATCAAGACCACTCCGTCATCCACCAGCTTGCGCGTGGTCTTGGAATAAATCAGGTAGGCGTGGCCCAGAATGGACGCCGGCAGTTCGAACGCCACTTTACCTGTACGTTTCAAAAATTCCAGAAACTCGGCCACATGCCCCGAGAGACTGCGCCGGTCCAACCGTCCTAGCCCAACGTTGAGCACATTCCCTTTGCGAAAGCACCAGCCGTAGCCCCGCATATCGGCACTGAAGTAAAGTTCCGGTATTTCCGGCTGGATGGAGCAGGCCGCCCGCTGGCGCGCATCCATCTCAAATTCCGCCTCTTGCGCCACCACAATTTCCTCGCTCCCCATCTTGGCGCCCAGTCGCTTAGCCACCGGACAGAAGTGCCCACCCGCGCCAATCACCAACTTTGTCTCGATGTTCCCATTCACCACCCAGCCGGCGCCCTGGCGCTCCATGCTTTCGAATATCACACCCTGTAGCACACGCGCGCCACAGCGCTTCAGCAGGTAATCGTCAAACTCATAACGCCGGATGCCGTAGCTCACCGGCCGGCCGTAGTTGGTCTCAACCTCGGGATCGCCCATGCGGCTGGTGCGAAACCCGCAGATAGGCTGGAAGGCGCGCCCTCGGGCATAGTCGGCCGGATCAAGCTGCAATTCGCTGACAATCTGCGGCGTAATCCAGCCGCCGCACACTTTGTCGCGGGGGAAGGTCTGCTTATCAATGATGAGCACATCCAGGCCCGAGCCGCGCAGCGCCCAGGCGCATGATGAGCCCGCCGGCCCTCCGCCCACGATCAGCACATCACACTTTTGCATTAGTGCGCGCCCCTGGTTACTGGCGTAACATAGTCCCTGTCGAGCCAACATTCTCGCATAACTAATTTTTGCCTCGGCTACATCCGATTTCCGGGCAGCGGCATCTCACGATTCCGGTTGCGCCTTTCCTCATGTTCTTGTCCGGAGTTCGGTCGTCAGGCGCCGCGCGCCGGGGCAGCACAACCCTTATAACAGCTGAAAGGAGCACGTCATGGCTCCCCTTATTGAAGCTGAACGCTGGTGCCAACAGGTGGTTGCCCGGAGCCTGGTCACTCAGCGCGTTGTGGATTGCCACCGTCCTGCGGTTTCCATCTGCCCTGCTTGCGGCAATGGCGTGTGTGAAGACCACGAGGTCGTCTGCCACGAATGCGGCGTGAGTTTCTGCTCTCGCTGCGACCATGCTTGCCGCCGCCAGGCCCATGCGGCCTGACGAACTTCGATTTACCGGGCTCTGGGTACTGAGTACGGGGGACTGGGTACTGACTGCAGCCGCTCCGTAGACTCCGGCTCCGCTTCATACAGATGCGCCCTTGTCCACGGAATCGCCTTGCATTCTGAGCCCGCGAATATCACCTGAAACAATTGCATGGTTCCGGTGTGGAACGCCGCCGCCGACCCCGCCAGATACAGCCGCCACATGCGCACGAAGCGCTCATCGAACATGGCCGCAACCTGCTGCTTGGAGCGCTCAAAACGCTCCAGCCAGTGCTCCAGTGTGCGGGCGTAGTGCAGGCGCAGGTTTTCCACATCCAGCAC
>DASVBI010000487.1:0-3199 GCA_036375915.1 Terriglobales bacterium
TTATTCGCCGGGGTGTGCGCGGTGCGAAAGGGACTGCATTACGCCCTGGAAGCCTGGCTTCGTTCTCCCGCGCACCGCGAGGGCGCATTTCTGATTGCCGGCGATTTTCTGCCGGCTTACGCCCGCAAGCTCGCTTACCAGCTTTCGGACCGCAGCGTGCGGGTGCTTGGCAACCGAGACGATTTGCCCGACCTGATGCGACAAAGCGATGTGCTGGTTCTGCCCAGCATCGAGGAGGGCTTCGGCCTGGTATGCGCCGAGGCCATGGGCTGCGGATGCGTGCCGCTGGTCTCAGATGCCTGCACCGAAATCTGCGTGCACAGGCAAAACGCTCTCGTGCATCACGTCGGCGACGTGGAGGTCCTTACCCGGCAGCTGACCATGTTGCACGAGGACCGCAACCTGCTGCAGCGCCTGCGTGAAGGCTGCCTGCGTGCCGCCCCGCAGCACACCTGGACTGCCGCCGGACGAAAGCTGCTCCAGGCATACCAACAGGCTATAGAAGCCAAGGCCGGTGAGAGCGCGGCTTTTGAGGCATTGCAGTTTTGCGCCTGATGCAGGCTCCTGCTTTGCTCCACCTATTCGGGGCAAATGTATTCATCAGAGTGCCACCGCTATGCACCGGCTCCGGGTCGTGTTCCTGATCGAAAATGTCTCCATCCTGCGCGACCGGCGCGTGCGGCAGGAGGCAGCGGCTTTGGCGAGTGCGGGATGCGAAGTCAGCGTGGTCTGCCCGCGGCTGAAAACAGAGCCGCAACTCCCCTGCTTCGCAGACGCGATGCGCGTCTATTCCTACCTGCAGCCCTGGCAGGGAGCCGGCCTGCTCACCTACGCGCTGGAGTACGGCTGGAGCCTGCTGGCCACGTCATTCCTGGTTCTGGTCATCTGCTTGAGGAATGGCTTAGACGTTCTACACGCCGCCAATCCGCCTGACCTGTTTTTCCTGCTGGCAATTCCACTCCGATGGCTAGGCAAGAGATTCGTCTATGACAAGCACGATTTGAGCCCGGACATTTTCGCGGCGAAATTTGGCGGCCGGGTTCGCCTGCTGCACAGGCTCTTATTGCTCCTGGAGCGCTGGTCGTACCGTTTCGCGGACCTGGTAATCGTCACCAACCAGTCGTTCCGCCGCCTGGCCAGCACCCGCGGGCGCTGTCCGCCTGCCAAAATTGTGGTAGTGCGCAACGGCCCCGATCTCCGGCGCTTTGAGCGTGGTCCGGCAAATGCCGAACTGAAGCGTGGGGCGGCATTCCTGGCGGTGTATGCCGGCATCATGGGGACCAAGGCTGGCGCTGACCGGGTGATTCGCGCCGCCCACCACATCGTGCACGAACGCGGCCGGAAAGACGTGCACTTCGCCCTGCTTGGCGATGGCGATTGTCGTTTGACTGTGCAGGAACTGGCCCGCTCCCTGCAGGTGGAACCATACGTGTCCTTTCCCGGATTTCTCGCAGACCAGGAGTTGCTGGCGTGGATCTCGACCGCCGATGTATGTCTCGCTCCTGACCCGCCCATCCCGGTGAACCAATTCTGCACCTCCACCAAGCTGATGGAGTATATGAGCTGCGGCAAGCCCACGGTCTGTTTCGACCTGGCCGAAGCACACTACTCCGCAGGGAGCGCCGCGATTTACGTTAAGCAAGATGATCCCACCCAGTTCGGGGACGCCATCCTGGAACTGCTCGAAGATCCTGCCCGGCGCTGGCGGATGGGCCAGGCTGGGTTGCGGAGGGTCCAACAGGAATTGAAGTGGGACAACTCGCGGCGGCTGCTGTTGGAAGCTTACCGGCGGCTCACGGGCGCGGTCCTTGCGGAAATCGCAGCAGAAGAGCAGAGCAAGGCGGCGTAGTCAGCGGCAGGACGGCGCCTTCCCACCGGCGCGAAACTGGAACACCTGTATGCGATGGTTTTTGGAGTCAGCTACATAGACGCGATCGCGCTCATCCACCCACACTCCTAAAGGCCGGCTGAACTCGCCTATCCTGTTGCCCGGCCGTCCGAAAACATTCAGCAATTTTCCCTCCTGGTTGTAAACCCGCACCATCCCCTGAACTTCATCGCTGACGTATAGGTCCCCTTCCCTGTCTATGGCCAGGCCGGCGTGGTCGGGCGGGGAGGCGTTATCGTTGGGCGTGCTGAACTGGCGGAGCACGTGTCCCTGCAGATCCAGTGCTTGAACGCGGGAAGAGAACGAATCGAGCACGAACAACTGATCGCGAACCAGAACAACACTGGTGGGCTTGTTGAACTCCCGCTGGGCATCGCCGCGGGCATTGCCGCCAAAGTTCTCTAGGACCTGGCCGCGCAAATCGAGCACGGAAACCGCGTTGCGCGCCGTGTCGGCCACGTAGATTCGACCGGCACGGCTGTCAACCGCTACACCCTCCGGCCGCTCAAAATAAGCTTCTCCCTTGATTTTGCCGAGATAATGGCGGAATCGGCCCAGGTGGTCGTACACCAGAATCATGCCGCGTTCGGAATCAGCGACATAAATGGTTCCCTGGCTATCCGCCGCCACACCAACCGGGTGTTGCAGCCGCCTGTCCTTTCCGCCCTGAATGCGGAATGAAGTCTTGCCCTTGACGTCGAGCACGTGCACCGCTTGGGCAGGCGGATCCGCTACCACCACACGTCCGCTTGAGTCTGTGGCCACGCCGCGCGGCTCGTCCATGACCGCCTTGTGCTCCTCCAGGAAACTGGTCAGGGCATCCACCGCGTCAGCCAGCACGGGACGTCCATTGACCGTTTCCACGGGATGGGCGCCGGGCTCGTAATCCTCCACTACGCGCTGTTTCGCGGGAACAGCATCATCTGACGAAGGAGCGGAGACCGCCGAGGGCTGATCTTCAGGCTGGCCGGCGATGGTATCCACAAACTCGCCCAGCCTCAGTCTGGAGCGGCCCTTGAAGCCTCCGTCGGCGACAAACGCTCCCACATAACTGAGGGAGCAGTCCTTCCCCAGCTGCACGCGGGAGGAGGCCGCGCGCTTTGCGGTGTCGCTGCTCTTGGTCTTACCCTGTTGAGCGAGAGCCAGGACGGAACAACAGACCAGCAGAACCGCAGTTACTAAACGGAAGCGAATAGTCCACAGCATAACGGCTCACTGGACGAAGCGGCGGGTTCCCCACTGGCGGTGATTATAGGACGCCGGGAGCCCGGCGGCCTGTGATTCAAGTCACAGCTTTTCTTCGGCGGCGGG
>DASVBI010000396.1:0-3315 GCA_036375915.1 Terriglobales bacterium
GCCTGCCTCTGATCGCCTTTGTGGTGGCCAAGCGCACGCACGCCGCGAATGCGGTGGGGCTCTTTGAAAACGGCGTGATCCGCACCGCCCCGGCGCGCCAGCTGATTTACACAATGGCTGACCCGCCCAACATTCTGGGTGCCACCCAGTGCCTGGACATGCTGGCGGTGATGAGCCTGCTGCAGTCTGGCCGCGTGCACCTGGGCTTTCTGGGAGCGGCCGAGGTGGACCGCTTCGGCAACCTGAATTCCACCCAGGTAGAGGCGGGGAATGGGATGGTCCGCCTGCCTGGCTCCGGCGGGGCGTGCGACATCGCCTCGCTTGCGCACCGCTTTGTGGTCCTGCTGGAGCACGACAAGCGCCGCCTGCCCGAACGCGTTTCTTACGTTACCAGTCCCGGCAACGGCGATGGTCCTGGCTGGCGCAAGAACGTGGGCCTGCTGCGCGGCGGCCCCTCGGCGGTGATCACAACCAAGGCAGTGCTGCGCTTCGGCGAAGATGGCGAAGCATATCTCGCTTCCGTACACCCTGGTGGGACCGTGGAAGACGTTCTGAGCAACACCGGATGGAAGCTGCGCCTCGGCGACCAAGTCGGCGCCACGCCGATGCCCAGCGCTGCGGAACTGCAGGCGATCCGGGAATACGACAAGGAAGGCTTCTGGACGAAATGACTATTCACCACGGAGACACGGAGAAACAAGGATCTATTCATGGTGGGTTGGGGACGATGCACTAGGGTGAATGATGCGAACACCAGTTCCGTAGGGACAGAATGGTAAAGCCAAGGACCCTTCGACGGCGCTCAGGACAGGCTCCAGTCCTGGGAAGCCAACGAAACAACGATCCCGAGTCCCGTTAGGGACGGCACAAAGGAAAGTGAGATGGCTACCCAACCGAAATCGCGTTTCTCCACCATCGCCCTCGACTGCGAGGGCGCCATCGCCCGCATCGTGCTCAACAATCCTCCGGTCAACGTCATCACCGTGCCCATGATGGAAGAATTGGTGGCCGCACTGGAGGACGTGGAGGGACGGCCGGAAATTGCGGCTCTAGTTCTGCGCGGGGCCGGCAAAGGCTTTTCCGCCGGGGTGGATGTGGCCGCCCACACGCCCGACAAGGTCCGCAACATGCTGGTGACCTTTCACGGCGTGGTGCGTATGCTGGCCGCCTCCAGGAAGGTGACGATCGCTGCCATACATGGGAGCTGTCTGGGTGGCGGTGCTGAGCTGGCCGCTGTCTGCGACCTTGTTTTCACTACTGAGTCGGCTACCTGGGGCTTTCCCGAGATCAGCTTAGGCTGCTTTCCTCCGGTGGCCGCGGCCATGCTCGCCCAAGTGATCGGCCAGAAGCGTGCCGCCGATCTCATCTTGACCGGCAGAAAGATTACCGGAGACGCCGCCTTCGCCATGGGCCTGGCGAACGAAGCCGTTCCCGAAGGCGAACTCGACGAACTGGTGGAGGAAACCTGCGAGCGCCTTCGCACCCTTAGCCCATCTTCGCTGCAGCTCACCAAGAAGGCGCTCTACACCTGGGATGCGGCGCATTTCACCAAGGGCCTGGAGCGGGCGGAGAAGATTTATCTGGATGAGCTGATGCAAAGCGAGGACGCCAAGGAAGGTATCAGCGCCTTCATGCAGAAACGGCAGCCGGTGTGGAAAGGAAGGTAATTGAGTTATTGTGTAATCGGGTAATTGTGTAATTGGAGAGCATCGCGTCGTGCAGTTTTAAATTACCCGATTAGTCAATTACACAATTACTCAATCCGTAGATGTCTAAGCTCGTCACAATGCGTGAGGCGGTTGGGTCGCTGGTCGCCGACGGCGCCAGTGTAGCCCTGGGGCTGCAGATGGAGCAGAACATTCCCTTCGCTGCGGGGCACGAGATCATCCGCCAGAACAAGCGCGGGCTGCGGCTGATTGGGCCAATCTCAGATATTTTGTTCGACCAGATGATTGCCGGCGGTTGCGTCAGCGAGATTGTTGCCGCCTGGGTGGGCAATGTGATGATGGGCTCCGCATACAACTTCCGCCGGGCGGCGGAGAGCGGCGCGGTCAAGGTGTTCAACATGACCAACTTTTCCATCGCCCTGGCGTTACAGGCGGGCGCCATGGGCGTGCCCTTTATCCCCACGCGCACGGCGATGGGCTCGGATGTGCCCAAAGGCAATCATTTCTTCTACGGCATCTTTTCCCCCTTTGAAGGTAAAGAGCCGCTGCTGGCGGTACGGGCCATCAACCCCGACGTGGCCATTGTTCATGCCCAGCGTGCCGACGCCGAGGGCAATGCCCACAGCTGGGGAAGTTTCGGGGTGATGCTGGAGGCAGTGCGTGCCGCCAAAAACGTCATTGTGGTGGCGGAGGAGATCGTTGACCCGGAGGTGATCGCCAGTGATCCCAACCGCACCGCGATTCCCGGGTTCCTGGTCAGCGCGGTGGTGGAGTGCCCTTACGGCGCACATCCTTCGCCGGTGCAAGGCTACTACAAGCGCGACGACGCTTTCTTCCTCGAGTACCACGGGCAGACGAAGACTCCGGCAGAAAGCCAGTCCTGGCTCGCCCGCTGGGTTCATGGCATCGCCGAATGCGAACAGTATGTGGAACTGCTGGGCGGCGCACGGGTGAAGGCGCTGGGCGTGAAGCAGCACGCTTATGCGGCGGCTACGGATTATGGGTATTGAGAAGCATTGAGCAATCAGCACTCAGCCTGGAGATGGGGCACCGCTGACTGACGGCTGAGAGCTGACCGCCAAGAATGAAAAAAGAACTCATCACGCTTCGCGTCAACGGCCGCACGCACGAACTGGCGGTCGAGCCCAGCAGGTTGCTGCTCGACGTGCTGCGCGAGGACCTGCGCCTCACCGGCTCCAAGCGCGGCTGCGACGACTCCTCCTGCGGCGCCTGTACGGTGCAGGTGGAGGGCATCCCCATGCTGGCGTGCACGCTGCTGGCTGCCAGTTGCCAGAGGCAGGAGATCACGACGGTTGAGGGCGTGAGCGAGCATGGCAGCCTGGCTGCTATTCAAAAAGCGTATGGCGATTGGGGCGGCGCCCAGTGCGGCTACTGCACCCCGGGCTTCATCATGACGGTGAAATATCTGCTGGCCAGCAACCCGCATCCGACGGAAGCGGAAATCAAGCAGGCGCTCAGCGGTAATCTGTGCCGCTGTACCGGCTACAACCAGATGTATGAGGCCATCAAGTCGGCCATTGAAGCGGAGCGAAAGGGAATGGCAGCAGCCGAGAGGCCGCGCTCGGCGGGCGTCTGACCCCGCCGCGGTCATCCCGAGCGAAGCGAAGGATCTCATGAGCGACTTTTC
>DASVBI010000517.1:0-2788 GCA_036375915.1 Terriglobales bacterium
GGGGAAATGCCCTCTTAGGAATTACGTAGAGAGAACGCGGCGTGCCCCGGACGCGATAAGCGAACAACGAGGAGACATTTGAGGGCCACAAACTGAGCAGCACAAAGAGATTATCGGTTTCGACGAAGCGACTGAAATCAAGCCAGGCCAGTGAACTGACGGCAAACCGGTCAGGGCTGCCGATGACAATGCCTTCCTCTTCGATCTGCCACACCTGTGCGCCGGCGTGGCCAGGAGGCCGGAAGCTATAAATCGGACCCCGTTTGAGGAAAAACCAACCTTCGAACACCAACAACAGGCCAAGAATGAATTCAAACCAGTTCCGGTAACCGATACCAGTCAGGCCGCCCCCATGGACTCTACCCCGCCAAACCAAAACTAATTGCCCGATGATGAAGATCAGGCCCACGCAAATCAGGAGGAAGTTGAGATACCGTTCCGAATGGGGACGCAGCGAAGCATAATAGGCGCGCCGCGCTCCGTTGCCGTCCTCGGCGCAGAGTTCAAACTCGATCTTGACGCCTTTTCGATAGTCAGCCGTCAATGCCTACCAGGAAAGCTTCAGCGCCAGCTGTATCTGCCGGGGGTCGAAAGCGGCGGTCGCCTGCCCCGCGTTGCTCCACAACGGGTTCACATCGGCCACGTTGAAGCGGTTGATGAAGTTGAATACGTCCACCATGGCGTCCAGGCCGGCGCGCTCTCCGAACGCAATGTGCCGCGCCACCCGCATGTCGGTGAACAGGTTAGAAGGCCGAACCCCGGCGTTGCGCCCCAGGTTGCCGATGAGCGTGCCGTTCAGGAAGCAGGCCGGCTGCAGAAATCCCGAAGGCGAATAGCTCGAGGCCACCGCCTGGTCGCCGCACAGGTTTTGCGGCGTGCCCGAGGCAACCGCCAGCGGCCGGTCGGTGGTAGTGCCAAAATCAAAGTTGCGATCCGAGCCGGTAATGATGTTGAAGGGCCGGCCCGCGCCCGCCTCGATGATGGGAGCGAAGGTCCAGTCGCTGCCTAGCTTGCTCCAGAAGCTGCTGCCGGAGAGCTTGCCCGTCTGGTACACCCCGCTGAACACAAAGCGGTGCCGCTGGTCGAACAGCGAGGAGGAGCGGTCGGAGTTGGGATCGTAGTTGTTCTGCGGAGCGAGCGGCGATTCCAAGTCAGTGGAATCGTCAATGGCGTGCGAATAGGTGTAGGACGCCAGGAACTCATAGTGGTTGCTGAAGCGCTTGCGCAGGTTGGCGGTGAATCCGTGATACACCGAGCTGCCGTTGGAGTAGTTGGCCGGCATGTCGCTGAAGGGAATGCAGCCCACCAGCGACAGCGGGTCGCAATTGGCGTTCAAACCCTCCGCCGCCATGATTTGGTTAGCCAGCCCCACGCAGGCGCCCGCACCGCCCGCAATTGCCGCCTGTGCCAGCGAGGGATTCAAGCCCGAGGGGCGGAAAAAGCTGACCAGCGAGGAGCTGACCCACGGCTGTCCCTGCAACGGCCCCGGATTGAGATTCACGCCGCAGGGAGCCCCGATGGAGCCCACAAACAGCGGCGCGCTGGCGCCGCCGCTGAGCGCGCCCGGGTCTCCCGCCGCAGCCGCCACCTGGTAGTTGTGGATCAGCAGGTCAGAGCGCACCGCATTGGCGTTGATGGGGCGGTTCAAGCGCTTGCCGGCGTTGAAGTTGTACTGCAGGCTGAGGGCGAAGTTGTGTCCCAGGTCGCGCTCCACCGTCAGGTTCGCCTGGTTGGAGTAGGGATACTGGAAGTTCGACGCCGTCGGGAAGCCAAAAGGCTGCAGAATCAATGGAATGCCGGCTGCCAGGTATTGCTGCCCCACGAACGCCGAAGGAGCATTGGGAGTGGGATTGAAGCGTTGCTGGTTAGAGAGATAGTTCAAGGCCTGCGCCAGGCCGGGGGGAGTGCAGGTTGTGTTACCCAAGGTGCCCTGAAACGTGTTGGCGGCGTTCAGGTTGAGCGGGCTGGCAGTGCTGGCAGCCGTGCACGGACTGCCGCCAAACAGCACCACCTGCGGTGCCTGCGCCCCGTCGGCAACGTCAGAATCAAAAGCCAGGGCCAGCAGCGGATGGTCGAAGAAGATTCCATACGAAGCGCGGATCACGGTCTTGCCGTTGTTGCTGGGATCCCAGGCCAGGCCGATGCGGGGGGCGACATTGTCCCAGTCGCGGGGAATGCCCTGGGTAATGCCCAAGTCCTTCTGCGCCGCCTGGGAGAAGGTGTTGATAGCAGCGAAGGTGGGCGTCAGCTCCACGTCATAGCGCACGCCGTAGTTCAGAGTCAGATTGGACCGCGCCCGCCAGCTGTCCTGGATGAAGCCGCCCAGGGGCGTGTTGGTGAAGGCATCATGAGGATTGCCCACCCCCTGGATGAAGTTCTGCGGCAAGCCCAGTCCATAAGCCTGGATAGGCGACATGCCGGGAAAGTTGGGGATGCCGGGGATGACGGGAAAGCCGGGAAGGTCCACCCCTCCAAAGTTGTAAATCCCGCCAAAGTTCACGGTGAAGTCGGCCTGCACCGGCAGGAAGTTGCCATCCACGCCGAACTTCAGGTTGTGATTACCCTTCACCCAGGAAAGACTGTCGGCCACCTGGTAGCGCTGCTCGGTGCGGTTCACAAACGAGAACGGCTCCCGCCCGAAGAAGGCGAATCCGGGAATATTCACCGCCACATTGCCGCCCCCGGGTCCGCTGGAGAAGTTATAGAGCAGGCCACGCCGCGAGTAGGCGAACAGAAAATCATTCACCTTGTTGTTGCCCAGGGTCTGGGTGTCGTGCCCGCTGATGCT
>DASVBI010000604.1:0-7703 GCA_036375915.1 Terriglobales bacterium
CACGCTGCACACACACATGAGGGCTGCGGTAAGCCACTTCCTGGCAAGCATTAAGAATTTCCTCGTGCCTTGATGTTAGGTACAGTCTATGAATGTGTGCACGGCTTTTTGGGCTGTGTCGCTTCTTTTCGCAGCCCTGCCATTTGGTTTTACAGGGCATGGCATGAGGCCGGGCAGCTAACCGGGACAGGTGGAGGGTGGCGCATCGCCGAGGGGATTGAGTGCCATAGCCTCAGCTGCCAAGCGGGAGCCGATCACAATTCCGTTCATTTTCGGAACTTGAAGGTCGGGCATGGGCCGGGCGGAGAAGAGTCTGCGGCAGGGCTTGGCCAGCCAGCGGGCCCAGCGCGCCGACCAGGCAACGCGGGCGCTGTCGGTGGCGATGCCAGTATCGGCATACATCTGGCGGTAGATTTTGGAGATAAGCACGAAGGCCAACTGGCTGCGCCATGTGTTCAGAAATCGCGCCCGCTGCCAGATGGATTTCAGGCTGTAGAATTTGTCCCAAACTTCCTGCGTGTGCTCGCGCACCTCGTCCGCCGACATGACCGGGTGCGACCAATACAGTTTGGGGCGAAGCGCCGGCGGGATGAGCCAGCGGCGGGTAATGGGAACACCGGCGATCTGGGGCGGATGCTCGCCCAGGGTCTTTTCCCAACGCTGAAAATCCACCGTGCCGGGAAACGGCGTCAACATCACAAATTGGGCAAAAGTGACATCAGCCCGCTGGGCGATCTCGGCGGTTGCCGCGAAGGTTTCCTGACGATCACTGGGCAAACCGAAGATGAATGATCCCAGCACGTGCACCCCGTGGCGCCGGAAGGTCTGCAGGCGTTCCACCAGGTTTTCCCCGGCGGAGTTGAAATCCTTGTACACATTCTTCAGGCCCTCCGGAGTAACGGACTCCACGCCGACCAGAGCGCCCTTGATACGCGCCGCGCGCATTGCCTCCAGGAAATCCGGATCCTCGGCCGCTTCCATGGTGATCTGGGTGAAGAAAATCATGTCGGCGGGAAGCTGCGCCAGCCCCGCCATCAGGTGAAAGCGTTCCTCGCGCAGAGCGCGCAATTCCTGCAACCGGTCGGTATGGCCTTGCTCCGCCGCCAGGCGGAGGTCGGTGAGGGTCACGGGATAAAAGTTGTCGTCGGCCAGGGCTATGAAACGGAAGCCCAGCCGCCTAAGTTGGACGATTTCTTCAATAACGGCGTCAGAGGAGCGTTGCCGCGGCCGCTGGCCATCCGTTCGCCAGACAGAACAGAAGGAACAGTGCTTGGGGCAGCCACGGACGGTCTGCACGGAGGCCCACATATAGTGCTCGCGCGGCACCAGGTCCCAGCGCGCGGGCAGGAAACTGCCGCCTTCAATGCGGCCACCATGATAGAGCGGCTGAGGGGCGCCTTTGCCGCAGTCCGCCAGCACCAGGGGCCAGATCAGGTCGCCATCGCCCGTCACCACGGCATGGGCCGCGCCCAGTTCAGCGGCTTCGTTCGGGTAAAGAGTAGCGTGTATTCCGCCAAAAATAACGTACGCACCGCGCGCCCGAGCTTGCCGGCCAATCTCGTACCCGCGCAGCGCATTGGCAGTGTGAATGCCGATGCCCACCACATCCCCGCCCTGCAATGTCTCAAAATCAATCTTCTCCAGGGTTTCGTCCACCAGCACTGGGTTGCCGAACTCTCGGGGAGTGGCTCCAGCCAGCACATATAACCAGCGGGGGGTAATAACAGCCGTACCGAAGGAAACATCGCTTGGATTAATAAGGTGGACCTTCATTCGTGGTTTGGCCTCTCTAATACCGAGTCTGGGCAAGCACAGAGTTTCCGGAACCAACTTCCCGGAAATAGTTTTGCTATTGAAATCGCCCCAACCGGGGCCGTCGGCTATGAACGGCACACTAACAAACGAGGGTATTGTACCTGCATAACAATAAAGATGTAGCCGAATTCTTTGTGGTGGTCCGGCAATGTACTCTGGTCCGGCCAGCCCCTTGCTCCTGAATGCTAGCGTGGGATGTGATTGTTGCCGCGAATCATACCTCTGGCGTGACGCTTCTTTGCGTTGACTCTGCGGCTAAATTATCTGCTGCCCTGTGATACTCTTTGGCGGCACGCTGTCCGGTTCTAGCGTGCTTCATGTAGGGCGCCGTCTTTTTCTCCTGCAAATCCCCTTTTGGAGTAGACATGACGACAACACAAATTCCGGCTCGCACCGAGAACACGGCATTTGAACGGGTGTTACAACTGGCCAACGGCTTCGCGCTCTCTTCAGCACTGTACACCGTGACCCGCCTGGGAGTGGCCGACCTGCTGGCGCAGGGCGCGAGGTCAAGCACGGAACTGGCCGCCGCCACCGGTTCGAACGAAGACGCGCTCTATCGTGTGCTGCGGGCTCTGGCCATGGTGGGCGCTTTCGCGGAAACCGCCGGCCGCCGTTTTATGCTTACTCCCCTCTCCGAAGCGCTGCGCCGTGATGTGCCAGCCAGCGCCCGAGAGTTGGTGTTGTGGCTGGGCAACCGCTTTCATTTTCATGTATGGGCGGAACTGCCCTACTCCGTGAAAACCGGCAAACCGGCGGTGGAACACATTTATGGCAGGCCGGCGTTTGAGGCCATAGAGTCCATGCCCGACGTGGCCCACGATTTCAACACCGGCATGACTTGCATGAGCCGCCAGCTGGCTCCGGCGGTCCTGGAAGTCTACGATTTCTCCGGCGTTGACACCCTCATGGATGTTGCCGGCGGCCATGGCTTCATCCTTTGCGAGATCCTCGGCCGCTACCCCAGCCTGAAGGGCATTCTTTTCGATATGCCCAGCGTGGTCGAAGATCCCAAGTGCGCGCAGTGCCTGCTGAACGTGAACCACCGCTGCCACACCATCGCGGGCAACTTCTTCGAACACATTCCCGGCGGCGCGGACGCCTACTACATGCAGCACATCATTCACGACTGGGACGACGAACCTGCGCTCAAGATTCTGGGCAACTGCCGCCAGGCGCTGCAGGGCCGAAAAAACGGCAAGCTGCTGGTGGTGGATTCGGTGATTCCGCAAACTCCCGAGCCTCACTTTGGCAAGCTGCTCGACCTGGAGATGCTGTTGATGCCGGGCGGGCGGGAGCGCACCGAGCCGGAGTTTCGGACGCTCTTCGCTAAGGCTGGGTTCGAGATTACTCGCATCGTGCCCACCAGCCGGCCCGACAGCGTGATTGAAGCCCGCCTGCGGTAAAGGATTGATTTTGAAGTCACGGCTGTGGCGCCTGCGGGCGGGATGATGGCAATCGTTCCGCCTGCTGGGAGCCCGCCTTTGTCGCCTCGCCCGGCTGCCGTACCAGCAGCGCCAGGCGGGGAAACAGGAAGCTGCCGGCGGCATCGTCAATCACGTTGACCTGGCAGGTGTAAAAGCCCGGCTTCAACTCCTTCAACGGAACCTCCACCTGGAAGGCGGCAGCGTGCCGGTCCGCCGTATTGAGCTGTCGTGCGATTAGCAGCGGCGTCTCGTACGTCTTTTTGCTGCCCTGGAAAAATGCCACATTGGTCAGCAGCCGGATGCCGGAACTGCCGCTGGCACGCTGCTGCGGCCCGGGGCCTTGGTTGGCCAGCTCGCGCTGCGGGTCGTATACCTCGTAATAAAGGTAGAGCTGTTGGCTCGGGGAGAACACATGGGTAACACTGGGCACTAGTTCCCAGCCGCTGCGCACCAGGGGATTGTCTTCGTGCCCTTTGACCGGCTGCCGCTGAGCGGCCAGCACCACCGTGCTCATCTTCAGTGGCGCGTTCTTCATGTCCGGAATGACCAGGTCGGTTTCGAACGATCCCGTCCTGCCGGTCTGGTTCTCGCGCACAATAAATTTCAGGTGATACTTCCCTGCCGGAAGTACTACTCCGCTGTCGTACTGCACATTCTTGCGCTGCACTTCCAGCGAACCGCGCACCGCCAACTTCACGGTATCGCGCACGCGGGCCATGGGCCGCTTGGCGGGATCGAGCACCACTCCCAGCACGTCAATGGCGGCGCGATCCTGGTCCTTGCTGCGGCTAAAGGGAATCTCCGAGCCGGGCACGACGATGGAGACCGGCACGAAGAACTTATTGCGGCCCAGACGAAAATATCCCGCGGCAAGAAAGACCGGCAGGTCGGTACTGGGCAAGTCCGAGGCCAGTTCCTGCTCCAGTTGGTTCTCGCGATCCTCGCGAGTGGTATGGCGGAAGTCGGCCGGCGCGTAGTACCCGCGGCGGTAGACCAGCTTCAGCTCCGGCCGGTTAACTCGTACCGCAATATGGCGGAATCGCCCGTCATGCACGGGATTGCTGCTGCGATAGCCGAGCAGGTAATAGGTTGAGGTATCTTCCTGCACCCGCCGGAAGACCTGGCTGAAATCATTGCTGTCCAGGAAGGCACGGCCCCCGGTGTCGCCCGACAGTGTGACCAGCGTTTCCTGGGTGGAAAAGTTCGAGTTGTACTGGTTGAGGGTTGATTTTCCCGAATAAGGAGCCGTGCCGCGCAGGCTGGCCTGCTGCGCTTCGCCTCCCGGCACCATGGCCTGCAGGCCGCGTGTGTCGGTGGTATAGATGGAAACATTGGAGCGGACCGCCGCGTTGATAGTGGCCCGCAACTCCGACTGGTTCTCCACGCCCGTGCGATCCATACCGCTGGCGAAATAAATAATGGACTTCTTCTGGTCCACCTGGGCCATGGATTCCGCCAGCGCGCGCAGCGCCTCCAGCCGCCGGTCGGTGTTGAAGATGTTGTACTCGGTGTCGTCTGGAGTGTATGGCTGCGAGCTTTCCGGCGTGCCCTCGGTTGTGCCCGTGGAGCCTTCTTCGTAGCCTTGACCGCTGTTGGAACTGAAGCTCTCCACCGCTTTCAGCAGCAGCGCGTGATCGGCAGTAAAATCCTGGTTGACGAGCAACGAGGAATCCAGCGAGGCCACCGCGACCAGGTCAGCGGGAGCCATCTGCTTATTGATGTAGTCTTCCGCCGCTTTGACCGAGCGGTCCACCTCCTCCGGCTGCATGGAGCTGAGGTCAAAAAACAGCACCACCAGGCGGCGGTCCTTCACCGCGTTCTTATCTACTTGCGGGACCGAGGTGCCGGGAGCGCTTTCGGCGGTGAGGACCTTGGCCTGCAGCACGCTCGTAGGCAGGGCGATTTCGGTGTTTTCGATGTCGAATGACGCGATACGCTGTGCTTTGCCATCTTCCAGCACGGTGAAATCGTTGGCGGTAAGACCACGCACCAGGTTGCCTTTGCGATCGCGCACGGTGACGTTCACCAGCACCAGTTCGCTTAAGGCGCGGAAGGTGTACTGACGCTGGTGCGGAGTTTGTGCCGGCATTTGCCCGGCACACAATGCCGCGCACAACAAAACTGCCACCAGCCGCGCGGCCCGCCACGTTCGATATTGACCCATGCGTCCCATCATGTTTCAGAAACGGTAACGCAGAGCTAACTGCATCTGGCGCATGTTGCCGGCCGCCGTTACTCGCCCGAAGGAAGGAGAATTCACGGCCGTATCAATGACCGTGAACTGCGGTGTGTTGAAGACGTTGCTGGCTTGCGCGCGCACTTCCAACATGCGGGCTTCCCCCATGGGGATGACCTTGGTCATGGCCATGTCGAAAAGAATGGTGGGCGGACCGATGATGACGTTTCTGCCTGCATCGCCAAACTGGCCAGCAGGGGGCGCTACAAAGGCCGCGGTGTTGAACCATTCGGCCACGGTGGGATTGGGCAGGCTGATTGGCTGTCCGGTCAGGTCAGCGCGCAACGTGCCGTTCGTGCCGCGATTGACGTCGGTGAACGAGCCCAGCACGCGCGGGGTGAACGGCATGCCCGACTCGATGCTCCAGTCGCCGCTCCATTGCCAGTCGCCGAGCAGGTTGCGCATCACGCCTCTCTGGACCAGAAAACGCTTGTCGGCGCCAAACGGCAGCTCCCACAGGTAGTCGGCGGTGAAGCGGTGGCGCTGGTCGAAGCTGGAGAGACCGCGCTCAGCCGCCAGGTCGAAGGCATTCTGGGCCACGATGCTGACGCCGTTGCCCAGCGCAGAGGCGTTGTCCATGGATTTGGAGAAGGTGTATGCACCGCCAATGGAAATGCCCCGCTGTAAACGCTTGCGGACGCGCAGGCTCCCGGCATGAGCCACGGAATCGCCCGCCGAAGTCTCCCACACAAAGGGCTGCACTCCCGGCAGCAATACGCCTGTAGCCGTGCGGTTGGGGGCTTCCACAATATCCAGGCGTGTGCCCTTGGTGCCGGTGTAGTCCACGTTCATGACGATGGTGGAAGTCAATTCCTGCTGCACGTCGAGATTCCAGATTTGCACGTAGCCGAGGCGGTAGTTCGGATCCACCGCGTAGGAGTTGGTGATGGTTTGCAGAGCAGGAGCCGGGAAGCCGTTCTGTAGTGTTAGCGGCGAGAGCGGCGACGCGATATTGGTTGAGGTCAACGAGAAGGGCGGCTGGAACGCCAGCTGCTGCGCGAGATCGGAATAGGCGCTGGTGTTGTAGTTGACGCCATAGCCGGCGCGCACCACAGTGTTAGCCAAAGCCTTCCAGGCAATGCCCAGGCGGGGGGCGAAATTGTTCCGGTCGGGGCGCACCAGCGTGGCCGGAAATGCGCCATTGAAGGGCCCACTCTGGCCGGGAAGTACCCGCGTTACGCAGGCGGTCTGCAGTTTCGCGCAGGCCAGCAGGTTGGGCGCCAGATCCAGATTGGCAATCTGGTTCTTGGTTTCCGTAAAAGGGGAAAAATATTCGTAGCGCAGGCCGAAATTCAGGGTCAGGTTGCCGCGCAAGCGCCAGTCGTCCTGCAGGAAAAGGTCCCAGGAGTTGCCGCGGAAGTGGTAGTTGTTATCGCCGTATTGCACCGAGGTCAGTTGCGGCAGGCCGAGCAGAAAATCGGCCAAGTCGTATCCCGTGCCGGGCAGCGCTTTGCCGTTTACCATCTCCGCCGTGTTTACCCCGGTAAAGGTAAAACTTCCGCGGGCGTTATTGTCGGTCTCAGTGTTGAGCTGGATGCGGCGGAAGTCTCCCCCCCACCGCACCGTGTGCCGACCCTGGCGCCAGATCATGAAATCGGAAAAGCTCCAGGTCTGATCGCGCCGTAGCAGCGGATTGGTATCGCTAATGGAACTAAAATTGGTCAGCGATATATTCGGCAGCCCCCAGTCAAATGGGCTTTGCGACACCCCCGTAACGCCCAGGTTGCCGGTGATGTTCTGCAGGTAAGCGTAGAGATTGCGCGTGGATATGGTTTCGCGGCTGTAATCCATGCGTGCGATGTTGGTGAGCTTGCCCAGGCTACGCACATAGCCGAGGGGCACGTCAAAACCACGCACCGAGGTGTTGCCGCCCACGGTGGGATACGGATTGGTCAGGCCCGTGTCCGAATTGTGGTAGTGAAAGCCGCCGTTCAGATTGTTGCGTTTGCCGCCACGCCGCCAGGGCCCGATGCTGCCGCCGAATGAGTGCACCAGGTGGACATTCAAATTGTTCTCGTTGTCAGTGGCGGAGGTCAGATAGTGAAAGTTGTCCACCGTGCCAGGGAGGTTGGGCGCAGGGATGAACTGCAGCAGCCCCCGCGCTGCCGGGTTGATTTGCGGTTGCGGGATTATGCCACCCGCAAAGGGCAGCCCGGTCAGCGGATTGATGATGGTCAGCGGCAAACCGGGGTTCGGGCCGGAGCGCGCCAGCGTGCTGGAGAAGT
>DASVBI010000343.1:0-2862 GCA_036375915.1 Terriglobales bacterium
CCAGCGGTCAAAACATAGTACCGCACCGTGCTGTTCATGTGGCGCGGCTGGCCCTGTTCGGAGCAACTTCCCGAGGCACATTGTTCAGGCCGGGTAAAAGGCGCTAAAATACCGCTCGCTTCCGGCAGCGGTGATGAAACCGGCATCTCCCACACCCAATTCCCTGCGTCGAGCCGCGCTTTTTCTGTTTGGATTGGCGCAGTGAATCGCTATCTCATCCTCCTGCTGCTGATGTTCGGCGGGACCGCCATCACCATGGCCGGCGGCTGGTCGGATTCTTCTTCCAAGGCTGGCGGGGCGGTCAGGGGGAACGCGGCTCAGCAGGCGATTTCCCAGCATCCGACTTACAGTCACGACGTGGCTTCCATCCTTTACGCCAATTGCGTGCAATGCCACCAGCCCGGCGGGTCGGGGCCCATGTCACTGGCTACTTATGAAGATGCCAAGCGGTACGCCCGCCAGATCGCGTTCGTCACGGGCAAGCGCATCATGCCGCCGTGGCTGCCCGATCCCAAGGCGGTAGCCTTCGCCGACCAGCTTCGGCTGACGGAGGAGGAAATTGCTGTCCTGGCCCGCTGGGCGGACCAGGGAGCGCCGGCGGGCAATGCAGCGCAGGCGCCTCCGCCTCCCAAGCTGGCCACGGGCTGGCAGGGCGGCAAGCCCGACCTAGTCCTGCAGGCGCCCTCCGGGTACGTCCTCCCGGCCCAGGGAACCGACGTTTACCACAACTTTATTTTTGAAGTTCCGGTTACGGGCACGCACTATGTAAGAGCGGTGGAGATTCACCCCGGCGACGCGAAAGTGACCCACCACGCGAATCTCCTGATTGACCGCACACACGCGGCGCAGCGCATGCAGGCCATGCATCCCGGTCCCGGGCCAGGTTTCGATGGCATGGATGTGGAGATGGAAAGCGATGTCTTCGAACCGGAAGGCCACTTTATTTATTGGAAGCCGGGGATTCCCATCTGGGTCGAGCCTGCGAATATGACGTGGCGGCTCTCTCCGGGCACGGACCTGGTGCTTAACATCCACATGCGCCCTTCGGGCACGCCAGTGCCCATCCGGCCCACCATCGGGCTCTTCTTCTCAGACCAGAAGCCCACGCTGAAACCCATGCTGCTGCAGTTGGACGGCGATAGCCAGCTCAATATTCCCGCCGGAGTCAGCGACTTTCAAGTGTCGGACGACTTCAAGCTGCCGCTGGCCGTACGCGTGTATGCGGTTTACCCGCACGCTCATTATCTGGGTAAGCGCCTGGCGGCCTACGCCACCCTGCCTGATGGCTCCCGCAAGTGGCTGCTGCTGATTCCCCGTTGGGACCCGGCCTGGCAGGGCATTTATCGTTACCGCAGACCCGAGTTTCTTCCCGCCGGCAGCGTGGTTTCCATGCGCTACACCTACGACAATTCCGAGCACAATCCGCATAACCCGCACCACCCGCCACAGCCGGTGATGGCCGGCAACATGGCCATGGACGAGATGGCTCATCTCTCGTTACAGGTGGTTACCAGCTCTCCCCCCGGCGGAGGCGACGGGCGGATGGTGCTGCAGGAGGCGTTGATGCGGCACAAGCTGCAGGGCGACGCCAACGACTATGCCGCCAACTACAATCTTGGCGCCTTGCTGCTTTCACAGCAAAAGCCGGCCGAGGCCGTTCGGCACTTCGCAGTTGCCATCGCTCAGCGTCCCGACAGCGCCACTGCCCTCAACAGCCTGGGCGCGGCCCTGCTGCAACTGGGGCGCAAGCAGGAAGCTGTGCAGCGCCTGCAACAAGCCGTGCAAGCGGACCCCGATTATCTCGACGCCCGCTATAACCTGGCTTCCGCCCTGGCCTTCGACGGACAGTTCGCGGAATCAGCCCGGCAATTCGAGCAGGTCGTAAAGGGCCGCCCCAACGACGCCGACGCCGAAGCCCGCCTGGGCTCCGTGCTGGCCGCGCTGAAGGACTACAGCGCCGCGGAAATCCACCTGCGCCGTGCTCTCAGCCTCGATCCCAATAACCAGGTGGCTAAAGACAATTTGCGCCTGCTGCAACAGGTGCGAACCCAGAAGACCGCTCAGCCAAACTGACCGTCTGAACTTCTCTCAGGCAGCAGAGAGCGCGCTGAAAAGGGCGTGACTATGCCGCGGCGCCCGCGCACATGGGAGGGGAATCCTGCGGATGGGATTTCCTTTCTGGTGCTGATTTGGCCACCCCCTGCTATTTACGCAGCCGCTGGAGGACATACAACCAGACAGCCGGGCGAGCACAAAAAATAGAGGGAGCCATACCGGCTCCCCCGTAAGAGTGGTGGAAGGTTCAGAACTGGAAGCGCAAGGCAAACTCGAGCTGACGCATACCAGTGGTCGAACCTGGTGAAGCATCGGCCTCGATGTCTGTAATCTTGCCCGCGTTACTGGTGGCCGAGCAGTCAATACAGGTATTGCCCTGATTGGCGTTGAAGCCCAGCACCGGATGGTTGAACACATTGAAAGCATCCATGCGGAATTGTGCGTTCAGCCGCTCCGTCACCTTGAAGTTCTTCATCAGCGACAGGTCGGAGGTAAACGAGCGCGGGCCGGTCATGATGTT
Source organism: Terriglobales bacterium (assembly GCA_036375915.1). Classification (GTDB taxonomy): domain Bacteria; phylum Acidobacteriota; class Terriglobia; order Terriglobales; family Acidobacteriaceae; genus JAICWP01. Next base: position 2,576 of record DASVBI010000343.1, read on the forward strand.
GCGGCCGGCAGATCCCAGGCGTCCTACCCCAGGATCGAGCCAAGCTCCACCCAGGGGCTGCGGGGTGAAGAAGGTCACCCAGTGGTTGACCGGATCGAGGGAGCCGGCGCCGGTCTGGAAGCTGCCCTTGCCACGGTCTGGCCGGCAGACACTGACGTCCTCTTCGTTTCCGCATACCGACGTGCTCGGGGTCCAGGGCAAGCCGCTGCTCCAGTTGGTGGTGGTACTCAGCTCCCAGCCCCCAATGACGGTATCGAGGGCCCGGCCGGCGTTGGCGCCAAAGCTTT
>DASVBI010000048.1:0-4218 GCA_036375915.1 Terriglobales bacterium
TCGGCCGGCTTCAATGTGGCGCGGGCGGTCGGACCTGCCCTGGGCGGAGCGGTGATTGCCGCGGCTGGTTCGGGCGTGGCCTTCCTCATCAACGCCGCCTCCTTTTTTGCCGTCATCTTTGTGCTGTACCAGTGGAAGCGCACGGCTACGAACGGCAACCGCGATGAGCGTCTGGTGAACGCGATGAAAATGGGTGTGCGCTATGTGCGGCACACGCCGGCGGTGCGGTCGGTGCTGGTGCGTACACTTGCTTTCAGCATTGCCGCCAGCGCGCTGCTCGCGCTTTTACCGGTGATTGCCCGCCCGTTTGGCTCCATCGGCTTCGGCCTGTTGCTGGGTTGTTTTGGTTTGGGAGCGTTGGCGGGAGCGGCAGTGCTGCCCCGCATGCGCAGCCAGATGTCTGTGGATGCCGTGGTGGCGGTGGCTACCGTCGTCTTTGCCCTGGCCACCGTGGCGGCTGGACGCGTGCACTCCTTTGCTCCACTGGCGGGCGTGCTCTTCCTGGGTGGACTGGGCTGGATCGCGATTCTGGCCTGCCTGAATGTGACCGCCCAGACCATGTCGCCCTCGTGGGTGCTGGCGCGGTCGCTTTCCATGTATGTTTTGGTGCTACAGGGCGGGCTGGCCGGCGGCAGCGCGTTATTCGGGGCATTGGCCAGCAGCCAGGGCGTACCCAACGCGCTGCTTTATTCCGCGCTCGGTCTGGTTTTGGGACTTGGTACCATGCGCTGGCATCGCCTGCGCGCCCGCGAGGCCGACCTGGTGCGCTACGCGGATACGGGCATTACGCACGGATAAGAAACTCTTATGGATAGGGAACGCTTAATGAATGTCATCCTGAGTGAGGACGCGCTCGCAGGGCGCGCCCGGGTCGAAGGACCCTGTGTTACATCGGAGCTGAGCGCAAGGTCCTTCCACTCGGACACGGGTTACCCGGGCCCTCGGTCAGGATGACATTTAAGAAGATTCCTTTGATTTCATTCTGCTTGGAGGAGAGGATATGAAGACAAAATTCAGTGTGATGTTGCTGTTGTTTCTTTGTGCCACCATGGCGGTGGCACAAGCAAAACCCAAAGCCAAATCGGCTGCGGAGCACACTACCGTAGCCCACGAGATGGACTACCTGCTTTCCGGCGTGGAAAAGGAATTTGTCAGCGCCGCGGACGCGATGCCAGAAGACAAATACGACTTCGCGCCCACGGATGGCGAATTCAAAGGCGTGCGCAACTTTGCCCAGCAGGTAAAGCACGTGGCCGCGGTCAATTACCTGATTTTTTCCGACATGCTGGGAGAGAAGCCAGCGGTGGACTTGGGCGGCGAGAACGGTCCTGATTCCATGAAATCCAAGGCCGACATTATGAAGTTTCTGCGCGACTCGTTTGCCCTGGGGCATCGCGCCTATGGAGCCATCACTCCTCAGAATGAAGTGGCGCCTATCAAGAATCCCTTTGGCGGCAAACAGCCGTCCACGCGCATAGGGCTGGCTGCCCTCACCGTCGGCCATTGCTTTGACCACTACGGGCAGATGGTGGAATATCTGCGCCTGAACGGGATTATTCCCCCGGCCAGCCGTCCACAACCTAAGAAGTAGATGCTTGATTGCCGTTTTTTTGCGGGCTGATGGGAACTCGGGGCAGGCGGTTATGGGGTGACCAAAGTCGTAACCCTGCTGCTCAGAGTTCCCGTTAGTTTTCAATGGCTTACGCTAAATAATGCAAAAACCGTGCCACTAAACCCTGATTTAACCCTTTTCGTGCAATTCGGTTGGGGTTTGGGCCCCTTTCCTCCTAGCATCATGGTGCCTCTATCCGTGTGATTTCGGGCGAATTGGGCAGCCTTATAGCTGTTCCGTCCGGGGCAGAGGCGACACACAAATTTGCGCCAGGGTGCCTGTGGGGCGGACAACGTGGCCCGGTTATGCAGGTTTCACACCTGGTGGGAGCAAAAACACAATGCATAAGCCGGTTAAGTACCTGGAGAAGGCTCTTAGCATTACCGCTAACGGGGCATGGTTCGTCTTTGAGAGGCTGAACCGCATTCGTCCGAACCCCTCGTTCACCCCGAAGTGGTCCGAAAAGCCCCTCCTCAAGTCCTACGAAAAATCGAAGCCGCCGCTGGGCTGGCCGCGCCAGACGGATTCCCTGTGCCCGAAGTGCGTGCCGGAAATCCGCCAGCAGATCCTGGATGGCAAACTGCCGCAGGAGATTCTGCTCAACCAGAAAGTGGGCGAGATCAAGGCGCAGATTATCGAGCGCGACGGCAAGATCCTGATGGTGAAGGATTGCCCCAAGCACGGCCACTTCGAGGACGTGATGTCCATTGACGTGGATTTTTACCGCCACCTGGAGCAGACTTTCCCCGGGCGCGACATCCGCTCGCACAATGACGAGCACCTGCACCACCACGGCACCAGCACGGTGAAGTACGGCCGCGGCGCGGTGTTGACCATTGACCTGACCAACCGCTGCAACATGATGTGCGACCCCTGCTTCATGGACGCCAACCAGGTCGGGTTCGTCCACGAATTGACGTGGGAAGAGATCAAGACCCTGCTGGACAACGCCATTTCTATCAAGCCCAAGCGGCAGATGTCGGTGCAGTTCTCCGGCGGCGAGCCCACGCTTTCGCCCTACTTCCTGGACGCAGTGGCTTACGCGCGCAAGGTGGGCTATAACAGCGTGCAGGCGGCGACCAACGGCATTGAGTTTGCCAAGAGCAAGGAATTCTGCCGCCAGGCGGCGGATTCGGGCCTGCGCTATGCCTACCTGCAGTTCGACGGCGTAGGCAACGCCGCCAACTCCCACCGCAAGGTCGGCAACCTGTTCGACGTGAAGCTGAAGGCAATTGAAAACCTCCATGAAGCCGGGGTGGAGATCGTGCCCGTCACCACCATCGTGAACGGCATCAACAACGAGCAGGTGGGGCGCATCGTGCAGTTTGCCCTGGATAATCCCCGGATCATGTCGTTCTGCTCGTTCCAGCCGGTTTCCTTCACCGGCCGCGACGAGGCTATTACCGATGAACGCCGGCAGGCGCAGCGCTACACGCTCTCGCACCTGGCGCATGACGTGAAGAAGCAGACTGGGTTGGGAGAGCCGGCTCGCGACTGGTTCCCGTTGTCATTTGTCAGCACCTTTTCCGACTGGGCCGACCTGGTGCACGGGCCGGATGCCACTTGGGGACAGGTAAGCTGCGGCTGCCACCCCAACTGCGGTGTGGGCATGGCAATCCTTATAGACAAGCACACCAAGGATGCCGCCCCGGTCACCGCCTTCCTCAACGCCGACCGTCTGGCCAAGGACGTGGCCAAGATTAACGACGCTGCCCGAGGCAAGTTCCTGTCGTCGCTGGGCATGGCGCTGTCGGTGATGCGCAACTACGACTCGTTCAAGACCACGCCCCACTTCACCCTCTTCGCTTTGCTGAAGAAGTTCGATAAGAGCTTCGGCGTGAGCAAGAAGGCGCAAAGCGGCGGCTACGGCAAGGTGACCGGCGACCGCACCCTGGAAGACATCCAGAAGCGCCGCCAGGACCGCTGGAACATCCTGTTCATTGCCGGCATGTGGTTCCAGGACCTGTACAACTACGACTTCCGGCGCACCGAGCAGTGCATCATCCCCTACGCCACGCAGGAAGGCGAGATTTCCTTCTGCGCCTATAACACCGGCATTGGCTGGCGCAACATCGTGGAAAAGATGCACATGACGGCCACGCTCACCAAGTGGTACGACGAGCACGGGCGGCATGAGATCTTCGCCGGCGGCAAGAAGGTAAGCCTGGATGGCGTGGAGCTCAAGGCGCTGACACTGAAGGATGAAATCGTCACCACTGAAGAGCAGAAAGACCTGGATACGCTGGGCATCGCCAAGAACGCGCGCGAGGAGAAGATCCGGGCGCGCAACGAAAAGATGAAGAACGATGGCGCCTACAACGAGAAGATGGCCCGGCTGTACCGCGAGGTCATCCTGAAGGAGGGGCCGGCCGCCAGCAAGGACGGCTTCATCCCGCTGGACGCGCTGCAATCCAAGGCCAAGAAGAGCGAGGAAGTCGCCGAGGAAGTGCTCGGAGACTAGAAAGCTATTGCAGGGAAGTTCAGGCCGCCGGGTCAATCCGGCGGCCTTTTTGTCGGTAACCGATTCCTACCGCTGCCAAGACCGCCAAAGGTAGGGCACACCTGGGGGGCCGGCGCTACTCTCTTGAGACCGGGGGCACACCCTT
>DASVBI010000046.1:0-8251 GCA_036375915.1 Terriglobales bacterium
CACCCCGGGCATGATCCTGTGCGCCCACGATCTGCTGCAGCAGAACGCTTCCCCCTCCGAAGAAGAGATCCGCGACGGCATTGGGGGCAATCTCTGCCGCTGCACCGGCTACCAGCACATTGTCAACGCCGTAAAAGCGGCGTCCCGCAAGATGAACCAGCGTCAGCGGGCGGCAGCCCGCGCCGCCGACTGAACGAGGTGATGCATGGCCACGAACGGAAAGAACAACGGCAAAGGTAAAGGCAACGGGCAGTGGGTGGGCAAGCGCTTCAAGCGCAAAGAGGACCCGCGCCTGGTGCGCGGCATCAGCCACTACACCGACGATATCAAGCTGCCGAACCTGGCGCACTGCGTCTTCGTGCGCTCGCCGCACGCCCACGCCCGCATTCTGTCCATCAATGCGGACGCCGCCCGCTCCCATCCCGGCGTCCTGGCGGTGGTAACCTCGGCTGATTTGGAGGGCTTGGGCATGATTCCCTGCGCCATGCAGATGCCCGACCTCAAGGTTCCTCCCCACCCGGCGCTGGCCAAGGGACGCGTCCGCTATGTGGGTGAACCTGTGGCCGCCGTGGTAGCCGAGGACCCCTACACCGCCCGCGATGCCGCCGAAATGGTGGCCGTAGATTACGAACCCCTTCCCGTCGTGCTGGACATGGAGAAGGCCCTGGGGAAAGACAGCGCTCTCATCTACCAGGACTTCGGCAGCAACAAGGCTTTCACTCACTGCATGAAGAGCGGCGACATCAACGCCGCCTTTAAAGAAGCCGATCGCGTGGTGAAGGTCCGCCTGCTCAACCAGCGCGTGGCGCCCACTGCCATGGAACCGCGTGCCCTGGTCGCCGAATATCTGCCCGGCGAGAACCGGCTCACCATCTGGGCTTCTACCCAGATTCCCCACCTGCTCAAAACCCAGGTGGCAATCATGGTCGGGCTGCCGGAGACGGCGGTGCGCGTCATCGCCCCCGAAGTGGGCGGCGGCTTCGGCAGCAAGCTCAATGTTTATGCCGAGGATGGCGTGGTTCCCTGGCTGGCCATGAAGTTAGGACGCCCGGTTAAGTGGACGGAGACGCGACGCGAGAGCCTGCTGGTCACCATTCACGGCCGCGACACCATCAACTATCTCGAACTCGCGCTCAAGAAGGACGGCGCCATTCTCGGCCTGCGCGCCAAAATTCTGGCTGACATGGGCGCCTACCACCAGCTGCTCACACCGCTCATTCCGCAGCTCACCGCGCTCATGCTGCCGGGCTGCTATAAGATTCCCGCGTTCGACTGCGAAATCGTCGGGGTGTTCACCAACAAGATGTCCACCGACGCCTATCGCGGCGCCGGCCGGCCCGAGGCCGCCTACGATATCGAGCGCATCATGGACTGCGCCGCCCGCGAACTCAATCTGGACGCCGCCAAGTTCCGCAGCAAGAACTTCCCCCAGCCCAGGGAATTTCCCTTCACCACCGCCGCCGGCCTTACTTATGACTCCGCCAACTATCAGCAAAGCCTGAAGCGCGCTCTGCAGCTTGCCGGTTACGACAAGCTGCGCGCCCGCCAGAAGGCCGGCTGGAAGCAGGGCAAGTACTACGGCGTTGGCGTTTCCACCTACGTCGAGATCTGCGCCATCGGCCCATCCGCCGCCACCCCCGCCGGCGGCTGGGAAAGCGGCACCGTGCGCATTGAGCCCACCGGCAAAGTTACCGTGCTCACCGGCGCTTCGCCGCACGGGCAGGGCCAGGAAACCACCTTCGCCCAGCTGGTGGCCGACCAGTTCGGCATCAGCCCCGACGACATCACCGTCATCCACGGCGACACCCTGGCTGTGCCCTACGGCATCGGCACCTTCGGCAGCCGCGGCACCGCCGTCGGCGGCACCGCCATCTATTATGCCGTTCAGAAACTGAAAACCAAGATCGCCGCTCTGGCTGCTCACCTGCTGGGCGCCAAGCCCGCCGACATAGTCATCGCCCACGGCCGCATCGGCGTGAAGGGCAATCCTAAGAAGTCCATGTCCTGGGGCGAGCTCGTCCTTGCCGCCTACACCGCCCGCAGCATTCCTGCCGGCTTTGAGCCCGGCATGGAAGCCACCCACTTCTTCGAACCTTCCAACTTCACCTTCCCCTTCGGCACTCACATATGCGCGGTGGAGGTGGACCCCGAAACCGGCGAAACCAAAATCGAGAAATACGTTGCCGTGGACGACTGCGGCAACGTCATCAATCCTCTGCTGGTGGATGGCCAGGTCCAGGGCGGCATCGCCCAGGGCTTGAGCCAGGCCATGTACGAGGAAATGGTTTACAACGAGGACGGCCAGCCGGTCACCGGCTCGCTCATGGACTACGCCGTGCCCAAGGCGCTTCACATTCCTGAATTCATCCTCGACCGCACGGTCACGCCCACGCCGGTGAATCCCATGGGCGTAAAAGGGGTGGGCGAAGCCGGCACCATTGCCTCCACACCCTGCGTGGTCAATGCGGTGTGCGATGCGCTGGCGCCGCTGGGCATCACCAACATTGATATGCCGCTCAAACCGGAGCGGGTGTGGCGCGCCATCGCCGCTGCCCAAGCCGCGATCCCGCCGCCGGCTGCTACCACCAAATCTTCTGCCCGCACCGCCAGGAGGTCCGCATGATTCCGGCATCGTTCGATTACGAATCGCCCAAGACCCTGAACGAAGCGCTCAGCCTGCTCGCGGCGCATGAGGACGCCAAGTTGCTGGCCGGCGGCCATAGCCTGCTGCCCGCCATGAAGCTGCGCCTGGCCAACCCGGCGCTGCTGATTGACCTGGGCCGCATCGGCGGGCTCGACTATATTCGCGATGCCGGCGATACCGTCAGCATCGGCGCCCTCACCACGCACGGCACCGTGGCCTCGTCGCAGTTGCTGCTTGCCTCCTCGCCCCTGCTGGCCCAGGCTGCCGGCAATATCGGCGACATCCAGGTGCGCAATCGCGGCACCCTCGGCGGCAGCCTCGCCCAGGCCCATCCTTCAGCTGATTACCCGGCGGCAGTTCTGGCCCTCGACGCCCGCATTGTCACCGCCAGCCAATCCGGCGAGCGCGTGCTGCCCGCGCGTGAATTCTTTACCGGAATGTTCACCACCGCCCTGCGCCCGGACGAGATCATCACCGAAATTCGCGTGCCCAAGACCACCGGCGCGGGAACGGTTTACAAGAAGTTTGCTCACCCCGCTTCCGGCTACGCCGTGGTGGGTGTTGCCGTCGTGGTTCGCGGCTCCAGCGCAAATATTGATGAGGTGGCCGTGGGCATCACGGGGGTGGCCGAAGTCGCCTACCGCGCCCTCACCGTCGAAACGGCATTGCGCGGCAAGCCGGCCAGCGCCATCGCGGAAGCAGCCAGGCACGCGGCCGATAAGGTTGAGGCCTTAGGAGACAACTACGCTTCGGCAGAGTATCGCCGCCACTTGGCCCAGGTATACACGCGCCGCGCTCTGCAGGAAGCCCTCGCCGCTAAACGCAAATGAAATCGTGGTGAAGCGAGAGTAAAAATAAACTGTCATCCTGAGCGAACGCGCACCGAGCCACGCGAGGAAGCGCGAGCGAAGGACCTATGCATTTCTTCTTGTGCAGCTCTCGTTCTGAACGCGAACGAACAGCGGCTAAACCCAATGCTTCACCCACCCAACCCCGCGCTGGACCTGCCGCTGGAATTCAACGCCGCGACCTATTTTGTTGACCGCCACCTGCGCGAAGACCGCGCCAGCAAAATCGCCATCGAGTGCGGCGAGCAGCGCGTTACCTATGCCCAACTGGAAGAGCGGGTTAACCGCCTGGGCAACGCTCTGCTGGAACTGGAGATTCGCCCTGAGGAACGCGTTTTTCTGCTCCTGCTCGACACTCCCGAATTTGCCTACAGCTTTTTTGGCGTCATCAAGATTGGCGCGGTCGCCGTGCCGGTGAACACTATGCTCCGGCCCGAGGACTACGCCCTCCTGCTCAACGATTGCCGCGCCCGCGTCGCCATCGTGCACGAAGAATTGCTGCCCCAGGTTCATCGCATTCCCGCTGACCGCCTGCGTTATCTGCAGCACATCATTGTGGTCGGCTCCGCTCCCGGAGGCATGCACTCATTCTTCCAGCTGCTGCACCAGAACTCTCCTCATCTGGAACCCGCCCCTACCAGCAAGGACGACGCCGCATTTTGGCTCTATTCCTCCGGCAGCACCGGCGCTCCCAAGGGTTGCGTGCACCTGCAGCACGATATGGTGGTCACCTCCGAGCTCTACGCCAAGGGCATTCTGGGCATGACCGCTGACGACCGCTGCTTCAGCGTGGCCAAACTGTATTTCGCTTACGGCCTGGGCAACGGGCTCTACTTCCCCCTGGCGGTGGGCGGCGTCAGCATCCTTCTGCCCGGGCGGCCCCGCCCCCCCGAGGTCTTTGCCGTCATCGAGCGCCACTGTCCCTCGCTTTTTTTCTCTGTGCCCACCAACTATGCCGCCCTGCTCACCCACTACCGCGAGGGCGGCCCGGAATTCGACCTCTCCTCAGTGCGTTACGGCGTCTCCGCCGGCGAGGCCCTGCCCGCCTCCATTTTTCGTCGCTTCCAGCAGCGCTTTGGGGTTGAAATTCTCGACGCTATCGGCTCCACCGAAGCCCTGCACATGTTTATCGCCAACCGCCCGGGAGCGGTCCGTCCTGGTTCCAGCGGCCAGATTATTCCCGGATGCGAGGCCCGCCTCGTGGATGAGAGCGGCCATCCTGTGGCTACCGGCGAAATCGGCGACCTGCTGATCCGGAGCGACGCCGTCTGTGCCGGCTATTGGAACCAGCACGAAAAGAGCAAAGATACCTTCCAGGGCCAATGGCTGCACACCGGAGACAAGTACTACCAGGATGAAGACGGCTATTTCTGGTACGCCGGGCGCTCCGACGACATGCTGAAAGTAAACGGTTTATGGGTTAGCCCTATTGAAATAGAGAACGCTCTTCTGGAGCATCCTGCGGTTCGGGAAGCGGCGGTGGTCGGCTGCCAGGACGACGACCAACTCCTCAAACCCGCTGCCTACATTGTTTTAGGCGACCGGTCTCTCGGCTCCCCTGACCTGGCACGCCAGCTGCAAGATCATGTGGCAGCGAGCCTTGCCCCCTACAAGCGGCCGTTTTGGGTGGAATTTTTGCCCGAACTGCCCAAAACCGCCACCGGCAAAGTGCAACGTTTCATGTTGCGTGCCCAGCGGACATCCCCCGAACGTGCCGTTTGAATTCCGCGCCTTCCGGTATAAACTGTCAGGCAATTTCCGGGTGTAACCGGTTGGGCCTCGAAGGATTTGCGGACGCCGCTTCCATTTTCGCTCGCTCAGTCGCTCGTTATCACCGCCCTGATGCTGGCCATTCTCGGCCAGCCGGGGAGTGTTGTCGCGCGTCAAAAATCCACTCCCAAACAGAAACCGCCAGCAGCGGAATCCTCTGCCCAGGCTAGTGGGCAGCCGGTAGCAGTTACCGGACTACGCCACTGGTCGAGCGCCGACGTCACCCACGTGGCCATTGACCTGGGCGGCCCGGTCAAGTACAAATTCGCCCACCTCATCGCCCCCGAACGGCTTTATTTTGACCTTGAAAACGTCACCGTTGCGCCCGGCGTGCTCGCCAAGAAACTCAACGGGCAGGATGGCTTCCTCACCGATATTCGCGTAGGGGAGATGGAAAAGGGCACCACCCGGGTGGCCCTGGACCTGGACCGGCCGGTGGAGTATTCGGTCAACCTGGTGCCCGACCCTTATCGGCTGGAAATCACTTTTCACCGTGCCGCCGGCCAATCGCGTAACGTGGATGCCGCCGCCACCGCCCAGATTGTCCCCTCAATTACAGTGGATCCGCCCAAAGTAGTGGGCAGCGACAGCAGTCCAGGCGTGCGCCTGGCGCAGGTCAATCCGGCCACCGCGCGACAGGCTTTTTCCGATGCCCACGAAGCCAGGCCGGACGGCAACGGCGACCGTTCTCTGATTCGCGCTCTCGGCCTGAAAATCGGCAAAATTGTGATTGACCCCGGCCATGGCGGCGATGACCACGGCACCATGAGCCCCGACGGCTTGTTTGAGAAGGACGTTGTCCTTGACGTGGCCCTGCGTCTGGGCAAGCTGCTGCTGGGTTTGGGAGCGGAAGTCATCTACACCCGCGCCACCGACCGCTATCTGCCTCTGGAAGCGCGCACCGCTATCGCCAACCGCGAAGCAGCGGACCTGTTCGTTTCCATCCACGCCAACTCCAGCCCCGACCGCGACGCTCGCGGGGTCGAAACCTATTATTTGAACTTCACTACTTCCGCCGAATCCCTGGAAGTGGCCGCGCGTGAGAACACGGTCTCCCGGCGTCCGGTGAGTGAACTGCGCGACCTGGTGCAAAAAATCGCGCAGCAGAACCGCATTGCCGAATCGCACGAATTCGCTGATGACGTGGAAACGGCGCTTACCCACGACCTCTCCGGCCAGCGCAACCGCGGCGTGCGCGAAGCCCCCTTCATCGTGCTCACCGGCGCCAACATGCCGGCCATCCTGACGGAAATCTCGTTCCTGAGCAATTCCGCGGACGAAGGCAATCTCAAGAGTTCTCATTACCGCCAGCAAATCGCCCAGGCTCTCTACGATGGAATTTCCAGCTACGTCAACGGTTTGAGCGGGGTGGCGTCTCCCTCCCCGGCCACTGCCGCGGCCTCGATTACTACCACCACGGCAACCCGGAGCATCGCGCTCATGCCCGCCGGAAATGCCGATCTTCCGCCTGCTTACGCCGCCTGGAGCGATCTGATACTGGCATTCATCGCCGCCAACCGTCCTTTTATTGTGATCTTCTTCCTGCTGGCGGCAGCCTGGAGCTTCTTCCTGACCGCACCCACAGCTCCAGGGCAGCCTACTCCCGCCCTCGCCCAAGCTCATCCTGGAACTGCAGCGGGGTCTGCTCTCGAAAGCACGTTCCCATCCCCTGACGAGGACTACTCTACTCCCCGCAAATTGCACCTGGTAAGGCGCTCGTAGAAAAACGCACAGCGGCGAAGACCACTTTTCCCGTTCGCAGCCTCGCAATATACAGAACACCTTCAAGCATCCGGTCTTGTAGAGACCGCACGAAAGTAGCCCGCCAGTTTACTGGCGGGAACAGCGACACCATAGCTGCAGTCCCGTTAGGGACGGCTGAGAAAGGAGTGAGAGAAGCTTTGTTATCGTACAGATGCTCAGTCGTCCCTGGCGGGACTGGATCCTGGAACGCCACTTACCCGCCACTGAAGTGGCGGGCTACTTTCATGTCACACCTGCGGAGGCAGGAAGAAGCCTGCGAAAGCAGCAGTTAACGGACGTAAGCTGACGCAGCGGTAGGGTTCTTCCGTGCATCCGGAGCCGAGCCCAGCTATTCTTGAGTCACAGTTGTCTGCGATGAACGTTAAGATAATTTTAAACGCAGAACAATTATCGACCTCCAAGAAAAAGGGCGGCACGAGGCCGCCCTTTGCTGACTTCTGACCTCCGACTCCTGACTTCCCCGTTACGTTCCTTCCGACCAGCTGGCCAAATACTCTTCCTGCTCGGGAGTGAGGCGGTCAATCTTGATGCCCATGGATTCCAGCTTCAGTCGTGCCACGCGCTTGTCCAGATCCTCAGGCACGGCGTACACCATGCGCTGCAGCTGGTTGTAGTTTTTTACCAGGTACTCGACCGAAAGCGCCTGGTTGGCGAAGCTCATATCCATCACCGCCGCGGGATGGCCTTCGGCGGCGGCCAGGTTGATGAGGCGGCCTTCGCCCAGCAGGTTGATCTTGCGTCCGTCCTTCAACGAGTACTCCTCGACGAAAGGCCGGGTGGTGCGCTTGGAGGAGGACATGCGCTCCAGCGCGGGAATGTCAATCTCCACGTTGAAGTGCCCGGAGTTGGCTATGATGGCGCCGTCCTTCATCAATTCGAAGTGCTCGCGCGCCAGCACGTTCTTGTCGCCGGTCACGGTGACGAAGATGTCGCCGAGCTTGGCTGCTTCCGCCATGGACATCACGCGGAAGCCGTCCATCACCGCCTCCAGCGCGCGGGTGGGGTCAATCTCGGTGATGATGACCTCGGCGCCCATGCCGCGGGCGCGCATAGCCAGGCCGCGGCCGCACCAGCCATAGCCGGCAACCACGAACTTGCTGCCCGCCAGCAGGATGTTGGTGGCGCGGACGACGCCATCAACAGTGGATTGTCCGGTGCCGTAGCGGTTGTCGAACAAGTGCTTGGTGGCGGCGTCATTCACCGCGATGATGGGGTAGCGCAGCAC
>DASVBI010000305.1:0-6661 GCA_036375915.1 Terriglobales bacterium
GAGGCGCTATTCGAGCTCTTCCGGGTGCAGCGAAATGTGTTCGCCCGCCAGGCGCTTCTCCCAGTACTGGCGGACCCAGTTTTCCCAGCTCTTGCCCGCCGCCATGTCGCGGCCGCTGAAGGCCAGGGCGGCGATCTCGGCATAGCTGACGGAAATCTTTCCCATGCCGTTTTTTGGCAGCACGCGGACAAAAGAATCCTGCAGGGTACGGCCGCTGCGGCGGTCGAACACGTAGCCTTCCACTTGGCTTCCGTCCTTGCGCGTAATCAGCACATCGCCCCGGTAATCGAACGCCTGCTCCAGCGCCGCCCGCAGTTCTTCCGGATTAGCCAGTTCGGGCACCCAGCCTTCCAGGTTTTCCCGCTGTTTGCCGGGAACCACCTCGAGCGTGTCCGCCGCGCCCGCCGGCTGGTGTCCTGCTTCCCTGCCGCTCACGCCCGTATCTCCTGCTGCGGATTGTTTTCGATCTGCACCAGCGGATTGTAGGTGTGCACCGGCCGCACCGGCTCTTCCAGCAGCTTGAGCGCGCCGGCATCTTCGTAGGTGTGGGAGAAGGTGGCCTTCATGGTCTGCCACAAGCCGCGCAGGGAGCTGAAAGTATCGTTTACCGCGGAGGCTTCATAGCCGCTGTGCACCATGCAGTTGGCGCAGCGCGGGTTACCGGACTCGGTGCCGTAGCGCTCCCACTCGGTGGCTTCCAGCAGCTCCTGGAAGGTATCGGCATAACCATCCTGCAGCAGGTAACAGGGCTTCTGCCAGCCGAAGATGTTGAAGGTCGGCATGCCCCAGGCGGTGCAGGGGTATTCGCGCTTGCCCATCAAAAATTCCAGGAACAGCGGCGACTGGTTGAAGCGCCAGTAGGGCTTGCGATTGGCCAGAATGGCGCGGAACAGGCGGCGCGTGCGGGCGCGTCCCAGGAAGTGATTCTGGTCGGGCGCCTTGTCGTAGGAATAGCCGGGGGAGAGCATCATGCCCTCCACGCCCAACTCCATCATCTCGTCGAAGAAGGCGCGCACGCTCCTGGGGTCGGCGCCGTCGAACAGCGTGGTGTTGGTGGTAACGCGGAAACCGCGATGCAACGCTTCCTTGATTCCCTCCAGCGCCTTGTCGTAGCCGCCTTCCAGGCACACGGAGAAATCGTGGTGCTCGCGCTGGCCGTCCAGATGCACGGAGAAGGTCAGATACTTGCTGGGCTGGAACAAGTCAATCTTCTGCTTGAGCAAGAGCGCGTTGGTGCAGAGGTAAATATATTTCTTTCGCTCCACCAGTCCGGCGACGATTTCGCCGATCTTCGGGTGCAAGAGCGGTTCGCCTCCGGGAATGGAAACCATGGGCGCGCCGCATTCTTCCACCGCCCGGAAGCACTCCTCGGGGGTAAGTTCCATTTTGAGCACGTGGCCGGGGTACTGGATTTTGCCGCAGCCGGCGCAAGCCAGGTTGCAGCGGAACAGCGGTTCCAGCATGAGGACGAGCGGGTAGCGCTTGCGTCCCTTGGCTTTCTGCTTAAGGACGTACGTTGCTACCGTCCACATCTGCGAAATTGGTACCGCCATTCGTCTCCTTTGTTTCCGGCTTGGGTTACTGCACCTTGGGCACTGCTTGCGCCCCCCATCCCACTTCCTGCGTTCCCGCCAGCACTTTGGAATAGGTAGTCAGGGCCAATAGCGGGAAATACTGCCGGTACAGGTGGTACATCAGATAGAACACCCGCGGGAACCCGGTTCCGGTGTAGTAGGGCTCGTCCCAGGAGCCTTCCTTTTTCTGCGTCCTTAACAGATAAGCGATGCCGCGAGCCACGGAATCGCTGCGTGTATCGTTAGCCGCCAACAATCCCAGTACTGCCCAGGCGGTCTGTGAGGGCGTGCTGGGGCCGATTCCCTTCGTCGTCGGATCGTCGTAAGAGCCACAAGTCTCGCCCCAACCGCCGTCCGGATTCTGGATGGAGCGCAGCCACTCCGCCGCGTGCTGCACCATGGGCTCGTGATTGTCCACTTCCATGGCTTCCAGGCCGCGCAGCACCTGCATGGTGCCGTAGATGTAGTTCACACCCCAGCGCCCGAACCAGGAGCCATCCGCTTCCTGCTCATCCTTGATGAACTGAATGGCCTTCTGCACCGGCTTATCTTCCTTGCTGTAGCCGTAACTGGCCAGCATTTCCAGCACCCGTCCGGTAATGTCCACGGTGGGCGGGTCCAACATGGCGTTGTGGTCGGCGAAAGGAATGTGCTGGAAGACCATGCGGTCGTTGTCCTTGTCGAAGGAGGCAAAACCGCCGTTCTTGCACTGCATGGAGAGAACCCAGGCGATGGCACGCTGCACCGTCTCGTACTGGTAGCGGCCGTTGGGGTGCTCCACCTGGCTCAAGCCCAGGTTCACCATGGCGGTGTCATCCACGTCGGGGTAGAACTCATTGTTGAACTCGAAATACCAGCCGCCAGGCTGACCCTTTTTGTTCTTGAACGCCCAGTCGCCCTTATGCGTTACCTGCTTCTGCAGGATCCAGTCCGCAGCCTTAACCATGCGCGGTTCGCTGCGCGGCACTCCACTTTCGCCTAACGCAAAGAGCGCGTAGGCGGTGTCCCACACCGGCGACATGCAGGGCTGCATGCGGAAGGTCTCTTCCTCCTCGATTCCCAGCTTCTCAAATTCATCCATGGCGCGGATAAATTGGGGATCGTCCACGGAATAACCCAGGCAGCGCAGGGCGATGATGGAGTTCATGATGCCGGGATAGATGGCGCCCAAGCCATCGCTCATCTCAAAGCGCTCCAGCATCCACTCCTCGGCCGCACGCAGGGCAATGGAACGCAGCGGCCGGATGTGAATCCTCTCCAGCCAGTGCGTCAGCGTGTCCAGCGCCAGGAAGAAGTTGCGCCAGCTCACCAGCTTCTGCGACCAGCGCAGGTGCAGATTCACGCCCCGCATGGTGCCATTGGGAAATAGCTCCTGAATGCCCATCTCCGCCGGAATTTTCTTGAAGGGCTTCTTGGCGTAGGCGATGGAAAGCGGAATCAGGATGGCCCGCGACCAGGAGGAAATCTCGTAGATGTTGAACCAGAACCAGTTAGGGAACAGCACGATCTCCGGCGGGATAGCCGGCACCGCGTTGTAGTCGTACTGTCCCAGAAAGCACAAGTAAATCTTGGTGAAGGTGTTGATGGCGGTTACGCCGCCCAATTCGCTGATGCGCTTGCGGGCCCGCGCCAGGGCAGGATGGTCGGCGCTGTAGCCCGTCAACTTCAATCCGAAGTAAGCTTTCACGCTGGCGCTGACGTTGGAGGGTCCGCCGGCATAAATGCTCCAGCCACCGTCTTCGTTCTGGTGTTGCAAAATGTAACGGGCGGCTTTGGCCAGGCGCTCCGGCTTACCGGTGCCGAGCAGCGTGTGCAGCAAAATGTAGTCGGATTCCAGCGTGCTGTCGGCTTCCAACTCGCCACACCAGTAGCCTTCCTCACATTGCTGGGAGAAAAGGTGCTTACGGGCCGCATCCACCGCGACCATGACCCGGCTCTTCAGGTCATCAATCTTGCCAAATCTCATGTGTGGAATGGTGGAACTACTACCAGAGACGTCTTCCATGCAATCACTCCGAGGCCACGGCGGGCGCGCTGGCAATGGCCTCAACAATTTCCGGCGGCAGGCCAAATCGCACGTCCTCGGGCATGACCTCCACCTCGCGCATATTGGTGAACCCCTGCCCGGCGAGGTACCTGACCACTTCCTCTACCAGGCACTCGGGAGCAGACGCGCCCGCGGTCAAGGCGATGGTTTTTACGTTCTGGAGCCACTCCGGCCGAATCGCCTTGCAGTTTTCGATGAGATGGGAGGCTGTGCCCTGGTTACGCGCTACTTCCACCAGGCGGTTGGAATTGGAGCTGTTGTCCGAGCCGACCACCAGAAGCAGGTCGGCGTCAGCCGCTACGTGCTTGACCGCTTGCTGGCGGTTCTGGGTGGCATAGCAGATATCCTGCGCCGCGGGGCCCTTGATATTGGGGAAACGCTTGCGCAGAGCTTCGATAATGTCCTTGGTTTCGTCCAGGCTGAGGGTGGTTTGGGTCAGATAAGCCACCCGGTCGGGGTCGGGGACAACCAAGTCATCCACCTCGTCGGGCGAACCCACCACCTGGGTAACCATGGGCGCTTCGCCCAGGGTGCCGATAACCTCATCGTGGTCACGGTGGCCGATCAGAATGAGGGTATAGCCCTGGCTGGCAAAGCGGACCGCTTCCACGTGTACCTTGGTGACCAGGGGGCAGGTGGCGTCAATTACCCGCAAGCTCCTGAGCTGGCTGGCCTCCCGCACCTCGGGGGAGACACCGTGGGCGCTGTATATGACCCGTTCGCCCGTGGGAACCTCCTCTACGCTATCCACGAAAATGGCGCCTTTGGCGGAAAGCTCCTCCACCACAAAGCGGTTGTGCACAATCTCTTTGCGTACATAAATGGGAGGCCCGAAGGTTTCCAGTGCGATACGCACAATGTCTATGGCCCGTACCACTCCCGCGCAGAAGCCGCGAGGCTTAAGCAACAGCAGGGTCTTCCCGTTACCGTCCAAAATTGTCATTCAACCCCTATTTTAGGCGTACTTACCCACAGTTTATGCTTCAAACCTAACCTACAAACCGCCCCCGGGTCAACGTAAGCCACAGAAAAGCCGAGGATTAGCATTGTTCGGCTTGATTCCTGCAGCGAACGGCGTCAGGCGTGGG
The DNA here is from genome assembly GCA_036375915.1 of Terriglobales bacterium. Lineage (GTDB taxonomy): Bacteria > Acidobacteriota > Terriglobia > Terriglobales > Acidobacteriaceae > JAICWP01. Next base: position 4,710 of record DASVBI010000305.1, read on the forward strand.
TGCGCAGCATCTGCTCCGCATTGCGTCGCGAAGCCTCAGTCAGCCGGGCCCCGCTCAACATACGGGCCACCTCGTCTGTACGCTCACTTCCCTGGATTCGCCGGACCGTGGTCCGGGTACGCCCCCCCGCTATGTTTTTTTGGATGAGATAATGGTGCTCCGCGAAGCAAGCAATTTGTGGCAGGTGAGTGACACACAAAACCTGGCTGCTGCCGGCCAGTTGCTTCAACTTACGCCCTACCGCTTCGGCTGCCCGGCCCCCTATGCCGGTGTCAATTTCGTCAAAAACCAGGGTACGCTGGCCGGCGGCCCCGTTGCGGCGCCTATGAGGCCCCTGGCCAGCTTCCACACAGGCTTTTAATGCCAGCATGACCCGGGAGAGCTCTCCTCCGGAGGCAATCTCCTCCAGGGGCTTCTCCGGCTCTCCGGGGTTGGTGGCGATGAGGTAGGCGACTTCGTCAAAGCCGGAGGCCGTCCAACCCGGCTCCTCGCCTGAGCCCGCCACCTGGATGCGGAAGCGCGCCTTCATGGCCAGCTCATTGACCTCATGCTCCACCAGCTTCTCCAGTTTGCGGGCAGCCTCCTGGCGCTTGCGGGAGAGGGTCCGGGCGGCGGCGAGGTATTGCTGGCCGGTGGCGGCCAACTCCTTCCGCAATTCTCCCAGGACTTCGTCCTTGTTCTGCATTTCGGCAAGCTTGCGGGCGAGTTCCTCGGCGAAGGCAATGACGTCGCCCAGGGTGGGACCATACTTGCGCTTGAGGCGATCGAGGGTAGCCAGGCGATCTTCCACTTCCGCCAGGCGCTCGGGCGAGGCTTGCACGCCGCCGGCATAGTCGCGCAAGGTAGCGCCGGCGTCCTCCACGGTGATGCGGGCCGAGTCCAGGGCGGCCACCAGTTCCTTAAATTCAGGCTGGAAGCGCGCCAACTCCTCAATCTGACGCTGAGCGGAGCGCAGCGCTGAGGAGGCGGAGGCGTTGCTTTCGTAGAGCACGTCGTAGGCGCCCATGGCGGCGGCATAGATTTTTTCCGCGTTGGCCAGCACACGCTTTTCGCCTTCCAGGCGTTCGTCTTCGCCGGCCTGCGGGCGCGCCGCCTCGATTTCCTTCTGCTGGAAGCTCCACAGGTCGAGCAGGCGCAGGCGGTCCTGTTCATCGCGCTCCAGTTCGGCGATGCGCTGGCGGACCGACTTCCATTTGTGAAACGCGGCCTCCACCGGCTCCAATTGCGCGCCGGCAAAGCCATCCAGAAGCTCCAGGCGCGCTGCCGCGTCAAAGGAGACCAGCGACTCGCTTTGCGCGTGGATGGCAGCCAGGTAGGGCGCCAGTTGCCGCAGCACCGCCACCGTGGCCGGCTGATTGTTGATGAAGACCCTGCCCTTGCCCGCGACGGCTATCTCCCGCCGCAGGATGAGTTCGCCTTCTCCCTCGTCCAGGCCGTTGGCTTCGAGTACCTGGCCCAGCGCCCTGCCGGCTTTGCCCTCGGCTTCAAAAACGGCCGCCACCACGGCGCGCCCGGCGTCGTGGCGGATCACCTCGCTGGAGGCCTTCTCCCCCAGCAGCAGGGCCAGCGCGTCAATCAGAATGGACTTGCCGGCGCCGGTTTCGCCGGTCAGCAGGTTCAGGCCGGGGGCGAACTCCACCACCACGTTGTCAATGACCGCGTAGTTTTCCAGACGCAGTTCGCGCAGCACGTTGTTCAGCCTGTCGTGGGAAGTTGCGGGAAGGATAGCATGACGGCTGAATGAGCAAAATGCCGTACTGTGGCTGTCATCTTGAGCGAAGCAGTCCGGTTCGTTTGCGAACCGGACTACGCAGTCGAAAGACCCCTCCTCGGCATAGGCCCATTAGCCTTGCTGGAGGGAGTTCTCAGAATCCTTTCCGCGATCCCAGATTCGGTAGAAACGCCTTTACGCAGCGGGGCAGCTCCACCAGCGCAGCGGTGTTTCGACTCGG
>DASVBI010000041.1:0-6120 GCA_036375915.1 Terriglobales bacterium
GCCTGCAGGGAATACATGCGCGGCGGTCTCTCAGCCGACGTCGACAAGCAGATGGATGAAGCGCTCGCGAAACTCGAATCGCTGCAAGGACAGAAACTCGGTCAGGGCGACAACCCGCTGCTGGTGAGCGTGCGCTCGGGCGCGAAATTTTCCATGCCGGGCATGATGGACACCATCCTCAACCTGGGGCTGAACGACAAGAGCGTGGAGGCGCTGACGCGCCGGGCCAACAACCCGCGCTTCGCCAACGATTCCTACCGGCGCCTGATCCAGATGTTCGGCAACGTCGTCCTGGATATCGAAAAGAGCGCCTTTGACGAAGTTTTCGAGGCCAAGAAGAAGCAGAAGAAAGCGAAGCTCGATACCGACCTGGATGCGGCTGCCCTGAAGGAAGTGATCGAGGAATACAAGAAGGTGGTGAAGAAACACGCCCGGCGCGAGTTCCCGCAGGATCCGCATGAGCAGCTGGTGATGGCGCGGGACGCCGTGTTCCGCTCCTGGAATAACGACCGCGCCAAGCACTATCGCCGCATCAACAACATCTCCGACGACCTGGGCACGGCGGTGAATGTGCAGGCCATGGTCTTCGGCAACCTGGGCGAGAGCAGCGGCACGGGCGTGGGCTTTACCCGCAACCCGGCGACCGGCGCCAAGGAATTCTACGGTGAGTTCCTGATGAACGCGCAGGGCGAGGATGTGGTGGCCGGCGTGCGCACTCCGGTGCACATCCGCGAACTGGAAAAAATCATGCCGCAGGTGTATCAGCAGCTGCGCGACATCACCACGCGGCTGGAGAAGCACTACCGCGATGTGCAGGATTTCGAGTTCACCATCCAGGACGGGCGCCTCTACATGCTGCAGACGCGCAACGGCAAGCGCACCGGGCTGGCGGCGGTGCGGGTGGCCATCCAGATGGTGGAAGAGGGACTGATCAAGAAAGAGGAGGCCATCTTCCGGGTGGAGCCCAACCAGCTTTACGACTTCCTGGTTCCGCGGTTGGACGAAAAGAAGCAGAAGGTGGAAGTGCTGGCCACCGGCCTGCCGGCCTCGCCGGGCGCAGCCGTGGGACAGATCGTGTTCACGGCCGATGACGCGGTGAAGAAGGCCGGCGACGGGCGCAAGCGCAACCCGGTGATTCTGGTGCGCGCCGAAACCACTCCGGAAGATATTCACGGCATGGAGGTGGCGGCCGGCATTCTGACCTCGCGCGGCGGCATGACCAGCCACGCGGCCGTGGTCACCCGCGGCATGGGCAAATGCTGCGTGGCTGGCGCGGGCGATATCCAGGTTGATGATAAAGCCAAGGAAATGCGGGTCAAGGGCAAGGTGCTGAAGGAGGGCGACTGGATTTCGCTCGACGGCACCACCGGCCGGGTCATCAACGGCAGGCTCGCCACCCTGGATGCTTCGCCCAACGATCCCGAGCTGCAGAAATTCATGAGCTGGGCGGAGCCCTTCCGCAAACTGGGAGTGCGCGCCAATGCCGACATTCCCCGCGATGCCATCCAGGCGCGGGCCTTCGGCGCCGAGGGCATCGGGCTGTGCCGCACCGAGCACATGTTCTTCGCCGAGGACCGCATTCCGCACATGCGGGCCATGATCATGGCGGGCACGGAAAAGGACCGCCGCATGGCGCTGCGCAAGCTGCTGCCCATGCAGCGCTCCGATTTTGTCGGCATCTTTCGCGCCATGGACGGTTACCCGGTCACCATCCGCACGCTGGATCCGCCGCTGCACGAGTTCCTGCCGCGCCGCGAGGACTTGATGGTGGAGATCGCGGTGCTGGAGGCCACCAAACCGCGTTCGCCCAAGCTGCGCGAGCTGCGCACCCTGCTGCGGCGCGTGGAAGAGTTGCACGAGTTTAACCCCATGCTCGGCCATCGCGGCTGCCGCCTGGGTATTACCTATCCTGAAATCACGGAAATGCAGGCGCGCGCCATCTTCGAGGCGGCTTGTGCCGTGGCCAAAGACGGCGTGAAGGTGCATCCCGAGGTCATGATTCCGCTGGTGGGCACGCTGAAGGAAACCGCCAACCAGAAGGAAATCATCGTGCGAGTGGCGGAGGAGGTATTCGCGCAAAAGGAAATGCGCGTGGACTACCTGGTGGGCACCATGATCGAGCTGCCGCGGGCGGCGCTGGTAGCCGACGAAATCGCCAAGGAGGCGCAGTTCTTCTCCTTCGGCACCAACGACCTGACGCAAACCACCTTCGGCTTCTCCCGCGACGACATCAACAAGTTCCTGCCCACCTACCTGGGCGAGGGCATTCTGAAGCAGGATCCGTTCGCCGTGCTGGACCGCGAGGGCGTGGGCCAGTTGGTGAAGATGGGCACCGAGCGCGGACGCAAGACGCGCCGCGATTTGAAGGTGGGCATCTGCGGCGAACACGGCGGGGAGCCGTCGTCGGTGGAGTTCTGCCACCAGATAGGCATGAACTACGTTTCCTGCTCGCCCTTCCGGGTGCTGACCGCACGGCTGGCCGCCGCCCAGGCCGCCGCCGGCGAGCAACTGAAGGGTGAGGCGGGTCGCACAAAATGACAACCGCAGAGGACGCAAAGGACGCGAAGGAATAGATGGATGTAGATCGAATCACCGCAGCCATTGTGGATTCAGCCATGAAGGTTCACTCGGCGTTGGGTCCGGGTTTGCTGGAGAGCGTTTATGAGACATGCTTGAAGCATGAGCTCACGAAACGTGGATTCAAGGTAGAGTCTCAGCAATGGCTGCCGGTGATTTACGACGGCGTCCAAGTAGAGGGAGGCTACAAGATTGATCTGCTGGTAGAGCACGCGGTCATTGTTGAGCTGAAAGTAGTCGAGAGAATCCTCGAGGTTCACAAAGCGCAGCTGCTTTCGTATCTCAAGCTGAGCGATAAACGAGTAGGTTTGTTGATCAACTTCAACGTCGTTCACCTGCGGGATGGGATCAGGCGGCTAGTGAACAATTATCCAGAGCCCAGATATTTTGGAGCGGTTTCCGCCTAATCTTCCCCAATTTCCTCCGCGTCCTCTGCGGTTTTAATTTTCCTACTGAACTTTCTGCAGCCGCGATATCAGCTTCTGGGCCAGGTTTTCTTCTGATTCCGACCACAGCACGCGGCCGCTCACGCCGCAGTTGTTCTCCACCTTGCTGGTGAATTCCACCAGTTTTTGCACGTTGGCGCGCACGCGCTGCTCAAGAAACGGCGTCAGTTCGGCGTCCTCGCCCAGGAACGGCGTGTCCAGGCCAAAGTCCACCTGGATGTGGCCGTTTTCGCGGTAGGCTTGCTCATCGAACTCCACCCCGTGCACCAGAAATTTCACCTGCCGCGGCTGCTCCGACCAGGGCTGCGCGCCTTCGCCGGGCGCCCACAAATCCCAGTGCGTTTCGAAAAGGTAGGCGTAGTCTTCGTGCAGCAGGTCGGAGGCGATTTCGATGGCCTCTTCGGGCGTAGCGCCGGGCTGGAAACGGCGTTCGAGGATGGTGGGCTCATCCCAGGAGACCGGATGTAGCGCCAGATAGCTGATGCCGGGTTGGCGCGCGGAAAAAGGGAACTGGCGCATCACCAGGAGCGCGCGCGGCAGCATTTCCTGCGGTTCGAAGCTGGGGAACCAGAGGTTCAAGTACAAAGGGTCAGCCATGGTGGTCTCCAAGGATTGCTCCACGCCACTTGCGCGATGGCGTGGTTGGTTACTGCCAGCATGGATTCAATTGTAGATGCCGAGGATGCAGGGCGGCAGGTGGGGGGCCAATTTTGACAGTGTGTAAAGTGGGCTGTTAGCATCAATTTCGAGTCACACGGCCCACCTTTCGACGCGTCCCCGTCGTCTAGCCCGGCCTAGGACATCGCCCTTTCACGGCGGTAACGGGGGTTCGAATCCCCCCGGGGACGCCAAATTATCGTTGCTGCGCTCAGGATTTCGGCTGGCGGCTCCCGCTGCGCTCACGCCGCCAAAACGCCTCAAGTTCGAATTCCCCCGGGGACGCCAGAACCTGCTTCCTGCGTGCAAGTTGCCATCAAGCCTGTCAGCGATACGGCGCGACTCTCGCCCCTGCATCAAACACTCATGCGACTTTGGCGGATATTTTCCGTGCTGCTGGCCGCCGGCCTGGCGCTCATCCTGACCGGCTGTTTTAGTTGTTCCGTGAAGCAGAATCCGCAGCAACTGAAGGAAAAAACGGCCCAGACCACGGCGGCGCTCAAAAGCGACGCCAAGGCTGTAGCCGCCGGTGTACGCGAAGGCTGGAGCCGGGACAAGCCGCTGGATGTGAACCATGCCACCAAGGCACAGCTTGAGAGCCTGCCGGGCGTAAATGCCGCCATAGCGGATCGGATCATTGCAGGGCGTCCCTATGCCAAGCCGGACGACCTTTTGAGCCGCGGAGTGGTATCGCGCCGCCAATACGCGAGAATTTCCGCGTTGGTGACGGCTAAAAAATAGCTAAGATTCAAGTCCCCAAGCCTGCTTTCGACAGCCACTTCCGGTCCCGGCTAAGGCAGGCTGCCTATAATCGTGGCATGGGTTCCCCGCCACGGGATCGGGTTGCGCCAGAACATTTCGAAACCGAGCGGCTGCGCGCTTATCGCCTGCAGCCGGAACACTTTGCCCTCCTCTTGGCCATGCACCAGGACCCCGTGACCATGGCAACCCTGGGAGGTGTGCGCTCGGAGGAGCAGACTCGCGACTACCTCCGGCGTTTTCTGGCGCATTGGGAGGAGAACGGATTCGGCATGTGGCTGCTCTATGACCGGGAACAGCAGTTCGTGGGCCGGGCGGCGCTGCGGCGCATGGAACTGGGTGGGCAGGTCGAGGTGGAAGTTGGCTGCGCCTTGCTGGCCCCGTTCTGGAGGCAGGGCCTGGCCAGCGAGATTTTGACCGCGCTCGTGGGTATTGCCTTTAAATGCCTTGAGTTACGCGATCTGGTCGGATTCGCGCTTCCCCATAACCTGGCCTCCATCCGAATCCTCGACAAGCTGGGCTTCGGTTACGAAAAGGACGTCGAATACGCCGGGCGGCGGCACGTCCTCTATCGGCTCACCCCGGCACAGCCCTAGCCCCAATATCGCTTATGGTTTCGGCCGGGTATTTGCTGCTACCATCGGCTAAAGCCGATGCCCTTAACCGCGCGAAAATTGAAGCGAGGCGTAACCCAGGCAGCCGCGCGCGACGGCCACCGGGGCGAACTGCGCCAGTTGGTGATCATCAGCGGCATGAGCGGCTCGGGCAAGAAGACGGTCATCAATACCTTCGAGGACCTGGGTTTCTATTGCGTAGACAATCTGCCGGTGGACTTGATCCCGCGCTTCGCTGAACTGGCGCGGCATTCCGTGGACATCGAGCGCACCGCCATTGTGGTGGACGTGCGCGAAGGCGAAGGGCTGGAAAAGCTGCCCGTCATCCTGAAGTCGGTGCGGCAGGTGCTGCCCACCACGATCATCTTTCTCGAGGCCGATGACCCGGTGCTGCTGCGGCGCTACAGCGAAACCCGGCGCCCCCACCCCCTGGGCACCGACGAGCCGGTCAAGGCCGCGCTGCAGGCCGAACGCAGGCGCCTGCAGCCCATCCGCCGCATCGCCGACCTGGTCATTGACACTTCCAAGTTCAATGTTCACGAGCTGCGCGCCCACGTCATGCAGCGCTTCCAGCCCGACTCCACCGGCAAAAACATTCTGGTTTCCTGCGTCAGCTTCGGCTACAAGCAGGGTGTGCCGGAAGACGCCGACCTGGTGTTCGATGTCCGCTTCCTGCCCAACCCGCATTTTGTGCCTGAATTCCGTCCCTATAGCGGCCGTCACCCCAAGGTGGCCAAGTACATCCGCTCTTTTCCCCAGACGCAGGAATTCATCAAGCGCATTTCCGATCTGCTGATTTACCTGCTGCCGCACTATCTGCGGGAAGGGAAGAGCTATCTCACCATCGCCTTTGGCTGCACCGGCGGGCAACACCGCTCGGTGATGATCGCCGAAGACGTAGCCAAGCGCCTGCGCAAGGCGGGCTACCGGCTGAAAGTGGATCACCGGGACATGGCGCGGTAGGAAGCAATCAGCATTCAGCCCGAGGTCGGCGCTCCGGTTCCAGGATTGCCGAGATGATTCCCTGTGCGTTTCAACCCGTGCCAGCGGCGCAGCGCGAGCAGAAA
>DASVBI010000417.1:0-4301 GCA_036375915.1 Terriglobales bacterium
GGCATAGAGGATGCGGAGGAGGCTTAACATGATTCAGCTCAAGCGCGTTTATGATGCCGCCGCCAGGAATGATGGCGCCCGCTATCTGGTGGAGCGGCTCTGGCCCCGGGGCGTCAAGAAAGAGTCGCTGCCGGTGCAAGCGTGGCTCAAAGAAGTGGCCCCCAGCGCCGAACTGCGCAAGTGGTTTTCCCATGAACCAGCCAAGTGGCCGGAATTCCGCCGCCGTTACTTCGAAGAACTCAAGGCCAACCCCCAGGCCTGGCAGCCGCTGGCCGCCGCCGCCCGCCGCGGCCGCGTCACCCTGGTTTACAGTTCCCACGATACCGAGCACAATAATGCGGTTGCCCTGAAGGAATTTCTGCAGCAACGCCTGGGCAAAAAGGCGGCTTGATCTCCGCATGCCGGCAAAAGATCGCGTTCAACTGGTAATCGCTGATGTGGACGGCACCCTGGTAACACAGGACAAGATCCTGACGGACCGCGCCCGCGCAGCGGTCCGCAAGTTGCTCGCGGCCGGCATCGCCTTCACCATCACCAGCGGCCGCCCGCCTCTGGGCATGAAGATGCTGATCCAGCCGCTGGCCTTGAAGGACCCCATCGCCGCCTTCAACGGCGGCGTGATCGTGCGCCCCGACCTCTCCGTGCTGCAGCAGCGTTTGCTGCCCCAGGCGGCGGCCCAGAGCGCTTGCGAAATCATCGCCCAGCACGGGCTCGACGTCTGGCTCTACACCGATAAGGACTGGTTTGTGAGAAAGCGCCAGGGCCCGCACGTGGACCGCGAAGAGTGGACGGTGAAGTTCCCGCCCAAGGTTGCACTCAGTTACGACGGACTGCTGGCGCGCACGGCCAAGCTGGTGGGCGTAAGTGACGACTACGCCGCGGTAGCCCGCTGCGAGCAGGACGTGCAGAAACAGTGCGGCGCCCAGGTTTCCGCCTCCCGTTCCCAGCCCTACTACCTGGACGTAACCCATCCGCAGGCAAATAAGGGCGAGGTCGTGAGCGCGCTGTCGCAGATGCTGAAAATTCCGCCGGAAAAGATCGCCACTGTCGGCGACGGGCCCAATGACGTCCTCATGTTCCGGCGCAGCGGCGTAAGCATCGCCATGGGCAACGCTGCTGACGAAGTAAAGAAGGCGGCCAAGTTCGTGACCGCTTCCAACCAGGAAGAAGGCTTCGCCCAGGCCATGGAGCAGTTCGTATTGTCGTAGCGCCGGCGTCTCGCCGGCTGTCCTGGGTCATCTCGGTCTCAGCCTCGCGGGCGAGGGCGCCCGGGCCACCAGGGCCCCATGACGACGGCGGCCTCATGACCACGGCGGCGATTCGGCCCCGCTTTCCCATACAATACCCGTGTGAGATCCACAATTTTCCTGGTGGAGGATGATGCCGATATCGCCCGCCTGGTGCGCCATCATCTGGAGGCCGCCGGCTTCGGGGTGCGCTCGTTTGCCTCCGCTTCCGGCGTAATGGCCCAAGCCGAACAGGAGAGGCCGGCCCTCATGCTGCTCGACATCATGATTCCGGGCGGCGATGGCCTTGACCTTTGTCGCCAGGTGCGGGAAACACCCGCCATTGCCGCCACCCCGGTCATCTTTCTGACTGCCCGCACGGCTGAAGCCGACCGCGTGCTGGGGTTGGAACTGGGCGCCGACGACTACATCACCAAGCCCTTCAGCCCGCGTGAACTGGTGGCCCGGGTGAAGGCGGTGCTGCGGCGCTTCGAGCAGCCCCTGCAACCCGCCACCATCAAGCTCGAGGATCTGGAAATTGATACCGGAGCCATGATCCTCAAAGTGCGCGGCAGAACCGTGACCGCCACCGCCACCGAGTTTCGCCTGCTGGAATACCTGGCCCGCCACGCCGGGCGCGTCTTCACCCGCGGCCAGCTTCTCGACGCCGTCTGGCGCGATACGGCTTACGTCACCCCGCGCTCGGTGGACGTTTATGTCCGCCGCATCCGGGAAAAGATCGAGCGCGATCCGGAAAATCCCCGCTACCTGCGCACTGTGCGCGGCGCCGGCTACCGCTTCGAGGCGCCGCGGTGAGAAAGCGCATCTTCTTCAAGTTGCTGGGCGCGTTTTTGCTGGTCATCGCCGTGGCCACCGCCACCCTGGACTTCGCTGTGCGCCGCGCCTGGGAAACTTCCCTGCGCCGCGAACTCGAAACCACGCTCATCCAGAAAGCGCGCCTCTTTGCCGGCCAGGTGGAACACGAGCGCGCTCACCGCCCCCTGCAGCAGATTGCCAACGAAGTTTCCCAGGCCGCTGACGCCCGCGCCACCATCATTGAATCTAGCGGCAAGGTGCTGGCCGATACCCGCGCCGATCCCGAAGAGATGGAGAACCACGCCACCCGGCCGGAATTCATTGCCGCCCTGCACGGCAGTACGGGCAGCGCCCAGCGTGTGAGCCATACCGTCGGCATTCCCTTCCTTTATGTTGCCGCGCCGGTGCCGGGGGGGGCCGTCCGCCTGGCTTATCCTCTTTCCTCCATTGCCCAGCGCGTGCGCCACGTGCGCCTGCAGTTGCTGTTTGCCTCCGGGCTGGCTTTGCTGGTGGCCCTGCTCCTGGCGGCGCTGGTCTCCCAGGCTATCTCCCGGCGCCTGCAGCGCATTGTCACTTTCGCCGAGCAGATTGCGGCCGGCGACCTGACCGCGCGCATCGAGGAACCTTCCGGTGACGAGATTGCCCACGTGGCCACGGCCCTCGACCGCACCGCCCGCCAGTTGGAACAAAGTTTTGCCGCCCTGGAAACCGGCCGCAAGCAGCTGGAAACCCTGCTCAACAGCATGCAGGACGCGGTGCTCGCGGTTTCCTCCGCCGGCAAGGTGGAATGGTCCAACGGAGTAATGAAGCGCCTGGCTTATGGCCACGTGCGCGTGGGCGCGCCTCTGGTGGAAACCATGCGCGACCCCGACTTCCTGCGCGCCGTGGACGAGGCTCTGCGTACTCGCCAGGTCAAGACCGCGCGCGCCACCTCCCTGGGCGCCGGGCGCAGCTTCGATGTGATTGCCGCTCCTCTGCCCGGAGGCGGCGCCGTGGTGGTGCTCCATGACCTCACCGAAGTTGAACGGGTCGAAAAAACCCGCCGCGATTTCATCGCCAACGTCTCCCACGAACTGCGCACCCCGCTCACCTCCATCCAGGGCTACGCGGAAACGCTGCTCGATTCCGGCGGCAACGGCAACACCCGGGAATTTCTGGAAATCATCCGCAAAAATGCCGCCCGCATGAGCCGCCTGACCGAGGATTTGCTTACCCTGGCGCGGGTGGAATCCGGCGAAACCGAATTCATCCTTCAGCCGCACTCCGCCGCCGACCTGCTGCATGAGGCGCAGCAGAATTTTCAGGAGACTCTCAAGTCCTCAGGCATGGAGGTGGAGATTGCGGAGAGCACGCCGGCGGCGGTGCAGGCGGACAACGACGCGATTCACCAGGTGCTGACTAACCTGATTGACAACGCCTCCAAGTATGGCGCCGCCGGCGGCCGCATCGTGCTGGGCGCGCGCGAGGTAGAGAGCGGCGTGGAATTTTATGTGCGCGACTTCGGCGCCGGCATCGCCTCCGAACATCTGCCCCGGCTTTTCGAACGCTTCTATCGCGTGGATAAGGCGCGCTCCCGCGAGTCCGGCGGCACCGGCCTGGGTCTGGCCATCGCCAAGCACATCGTGCTCGCCCACGGCGGCAGAATTCGCGTGGAAAGCTCCCTCGGCCACGGCTCCACGTTTTTCTTTACTCTGCCTATGGCCGTTCCCGCTGATGTCAGTGCAGGCACCACCGCCTGACACCTGGAAGAAATGGAGTTGCGTTGTAGCGACGTAACTTGTTACGTCTCCTCTCGCACTTTCAAAAGACATTGCAGGCAATGTCTCTACGAAACAGTTTGCTGTTGCCCAGCGCCGCTGGCAAGTAATCCGGAGAGCCCCAAAGGGACGGCGCTATACCACGTCGGCCACTACTCGCTCCCCAATTCCCGGCAATTGCTCCATGCCCACGCGCCCCGCCTCGCCTTCCATAAACGTGCACAACTCGCGCTCCAGGGCCGCGGACATTTTCGGTCGCTCATAGGCGGCAACCAGCTCATTCACTCGGGCGCGCGCCCGGTCAAACGCGCTGGGCGAGCCGGCCTCCTGCCACCCGCGCAGCGACTCGCGGTCAATCACCGAAGACGGCAGATACTGCTCGCTGCGGAACAGCTGCCGCGTCTCTTTGAGCTTGAGGAAGTCGCCGCTATGCCCCAGCGCGGCAAACATCTCTGTAGCCAGGGTGGGCGTGCGCGCCTGGATTCCGGCCAGCAGGCGCTGG
>DASVBI010000140.1:0-4868 GCA_036375915.1 Terriglobales bacterium
CTGTTCATGAGCACCTGCCAGCGCTGCGGGCGCTGCTTCAAAGACGAGTCGGCGCTGGAAAAGCTGAAGCTCACCGGTTATCGCTTCGACAATCTGGCCAGCCAGCGCTGGATATTCGGCGCTCGCCCATATCAGGAGAACGAAAAGGCGGTGCAGGACATCGCCATCGAAATGGATTGGTAGGCGGCCATGCTGAAGAACTTGTGTCAGAAGATGTTTGGCCGGTCGTTGTGGGTGTACCACGCCAACAGCGGCGGCTGCAACGGCTGCGACATCGAGGTGCTCAACGCGCTCACGCCTTACTATGACGCCGAGCGCTTTGGCATCAAGCTGGTAGGCTCGCCGCGCCACGCCGATGTTATGTTGTGCCAGGGCCCGGCCATGCGCGCCACCGCCCGCGCCCTCCGCGCCGCCTATGAAGCCATGCCCGCCCCCAAGCTGGTGTTCGCCACCGGTTCCTGTGCCTGCGGCGGCGGCATGTGGTTCGATAGCTATTCCGTCCTGGGCCCGGTGGAGAGGGTAGTGCCGGTGAATTACTACATTCTTGGCTGCCCGCCCCGTCCCGAGGCCATCATCTATGGCGTGGCCGTCGCCCTGGGGCTGCTGGAAAAGAAAGCTGCCCCCGTGGAGTTCAAGCAAGTCGCGTTTCCCATTCCCCGCTACCATCCGGAAAACCTGCGCGGCGAGGGCGATCTGGTCATCTACGAGAAGGCCGAAAAGGTCTAACCCGAAACCCACCACAGAGGCACCGAGAAGACCATTCTCGATTGAAGATTTGCGATTGACGATTGAAAACCGCTCCGCGCGCAGGTTGAAATCATTCGTCATTCGAAAATCGTCAATCTTCAATTCTCTGTGCCTCCGTGTCTCTGTGGTGATTTTCCCCTCTTCAGGTACACTGCGGAGTTCGTCTGGAGATGCCGATGAGAACTCTTCCCCTGAACCTGGCGGCCCTTGCGTTGTTTCTGGTCGGAATCGCCGTGCCGCTGCCGCATGCCCAGCAAGATGCCAAGTCCCAGCCCAGTTCGGCCCCGGGAGAAAGTCCCCTCACCGCTCTTCCCTATTCCCCCAGCCTCGACCCCGCTTCCATGGACCGCTCCGTGGACCCGTGCGCGGATCTCTACACCTACTCCTGCGGCGGCTGGATGAAGAACAATCCTCTCCCCGCCGATCAGCCTTCCTGGAGCGTGTACGGCAAACTCTACGAGGATAACCAGCGCTTCCTGTGGGGCGTCCTGCAGGATTTGTCACAGCGCTCCACCGGCCGTACTGCCGACCAGCAGAAAATCGGCGACTACTTCGCCGCCTGCATGGACACCTCAGCGGTGGAAAAGGCCGGTCTGGCCCCGCTGCAACCCCGCCTGCGGCGCATTGCCGCGCTAAAGTCGAAAAGCGAAATCCCCGCCTACCTGGGCGCCGAACATCTCCTTACTCACACGTATGAATACGGCCGCGGCCCCATGGGCGCCCTGTTCCGCTTTACCTCGGACCAGGACCTGGGCAATTCCGACCAGGTCATAGCCTACGCGCTGGCCGGCGGCCTCGGCCTTCCCGACCGCGATTACTACACCAAAACCGACAACAAATCGCAGGAACTTCGCACCCAATACCTGGCCCACGTCGGCAAAATGCTGCAGCTGGCGGGCGAAGCCGCTCCCGCCGCGCGGCGTGACGCCGCCACCGTAATGCGCCTGGAAACCGAACTGGCCAAAGCTTCCCTCACCCGCGTCCAGCAACGCGATCCCTACAAGCTCCACCACAAGATGACTCCCCAGCAACTGCAGGCGCTCACTCCGCACTTCGACTGGAAGGCTTACTTGCAGGCGATTGGCTACCCCCAGCTCAGTCAGTTCAATGTCACCGAGCCCGCCTTCTACCAGGAGGTGGATCGCATCCTTACCCAGACCCCGTTCAACGATCTGAAGACCTATTTTCGCTGGCACCTGCTGCACCAGAACGCGCCCTACCTTTCCTCCGCGTTCGTGCAGGAGGATTTCAATTTTTACTCCCGCACCCTGCGCGGGGTGCGGCAGATGCCGGCGCGCTGGAAACGGTGCGTGCGCTTCGTCAACCGCGACTTGACCGATCCCTTGGGCAAAGAATTCGTCGCCCGCACTTTTACGCCGGAGATGAAGCAGCGCACTCTGGAGATGACCCGCCGCATCGAGCAGGCCATGGAGCAGGAAATCCAGGGGCTTGCCTGGATGGGCCCGCAGACCAGACAGCAGGCCCTGACCAAGCTGCACAGCATCGTGAACAAGATCGGCTATCCCGACAAGTGGCGCGACTACAGCTCCGTGAGCATTGCGCGCTCCGATTTCCTGGCCAACGTGCAGCACGCCGTCGTGTTCGAATCCAAACGTGAGCTCAACAAGATCGGCAAACCGCCCAACCGTGCCGAGTGGATGATGCCCGCGCCCACCGTGGACGCTTACTACAGCCCGCAGATGAACGACATCAACTTCCCCGCCGGCGTGCTGCAGCCCCCGCTCTTCGACCCCAAAATGGACGACGCGCCCAACTACGGCGACACCGGCTCCACCATCGGTCACGAATTGACCCACGGCTTCGATGATGAAGGCAGCAAGTTCGACGCTCGCGGCAACCTGCGCAACTGGTGGAGCCAGCAGGATGAGGCGGAGTTCAACCGCCGCACCAGCTGCGTAGCCGACCAGTACGCCAACTACACCGTGGTGGACAACATCAAGATCAACAGCCGGCTCACGCTGGGCGAGGACGTCGCCGACCTGGGCGGCACCATCCTGGCCTACGAGGCCTGGCAGGCCGCCACCAGGGGCCAGAAGCTCGAAGACCGCGACGGGCTCACCCCGGAGCAGCGCTTCTTTGTCGGCTTCGCCCAGTGGGATTGCTCCAACGAACGTCCGGAGAACCTGCGTCTGCGGGCCATGACCGACGAACACTCGCCGGCGCAATACCGCATCAACGGCGTGGTCGTGAACATGCCCCAATTCCAGGAGGCGTTCCACTGCAAGGCGAACGCGCCCCTGGTGCGCAAGGACCACTGCGTGGTGTGGTAGGTGGTCGGGTAGCTGGTAGTTAGTAGCTGGTAGTTGGGAGAGCGGTAGCTGTACTCGTCCGGCTCCCCCCAACTACTAACTACCACCCTGCCAACTACCCTTTCCGCGAAGAAAGACGTAGCCACACGACTGCAGTCCTGTGGCTACGCTTTGTTTTAGAAGATGAACCGCGCCAGCAGGTAAACCGTGTTGTTGCCGCTGGCATTGCGCCCGGCTCCGTCGTAGTTGGTGGCCAGGCCGTTAAAGCTGGTATATCCGGTGTACTGAATTCCCAGGTCGAGATTCTGGATCGGCCACACCGAGAAGTTAAGCGTGTACCCCCTGCTCTTTGGGTCGCCGTTGGCGCTGCCCGTCACCGGAGCTGGTCCGAACAGAAGAGGATCCGCGGTGCCTGTGGTGGTGAACCAGCCAAAGGCGGTGGAGTAACGATTGCCGAAGTGATACTCGGCGTTAACGTTAAACGCATCCAGATGGTGGTCCGTCACCGCTGCCGTTCCGCCCGCCAGGCTGGCCGCCAGCGATGAATTCTCCCGAATGTAGGTGCCGCGCAGCGAGAGCACGTCTTTTCCCAGTACCCGGTCATACTGCGCATCCGCTGCCACGTCGGTGTAGCTGTCCTCCAGCCCCGTAACCGCTCCTGGGGTGGAGGTCATGTGCATGCCATAAGTGCCCACTTCCAGGTTATTTTTTATGCCGTTTTGTTGCCAGGCTATACGCCAGTAGGGTGCGACCCCCCGTATGTTGAACGCCAAATCCTCTCCCGTGGTCGGTTCCGGCGTTCCGATATGGCTGGAACGGTAGAGCGTTCCCGCAAAGTACAGATGCTGGTCCCACATGGCGTACGCGCCCACACCTCCCACGTCTTGCCCCAATGCCCCGGCGATGATGGGCGTGGCCGTGGGTGTGGGCGCGACGTCGCTGGCAATGAAGGGAAAGCCCCAGGCCGGCGTGTCGTTCCACAGATCCTCCACCGTGGGGTTGTTATTCAGGTCAACTCCCCAGGCCAGTTCCTTGCCCCCCCATTTTGTCTGCCGGGCATAGCGGATATCTGTATTGTCCATGCTGAAGTGATCGCCTTGCGTGTCATAGGTCACCTGCACAAAGCTGCCCAGATGGGTGGACCAGGCGCCGGCCAGGAACAGCGATATGTCCTGGGGGAACTCCACGTTGCCATTCTGCGTGCCGGGTTGCGGTTTGTTGGTGTTGGTAAACGACGTTTCAAACCAGGCCGACAGGGGCAGCGTGCCCAGCAGGTCCAGGCCCGATTCCCGCTTGCCGCTTTCCGCGGTAATTCCGCCCTGCTTCATCTTCTGCACATACCCATAAAGTTTGAACAGCCGTCCGGCGGAATTCAGCTCCGGCGGCGTGTAATGGCAGGCGTTGCACGACAAGCCCGTCTGGCGCGCATAACTGGGAACCGCCATTGCCCTGGGCGCCAGAAAAAGCGCGCTCCCCAGCGCCAACAGGCAAAACAAGACGTTCTTTCTCATTATTGATTTCTCCTTCTCTCGCGACGGACGCGGATGAATGACCAGACTGCTGACCATGGATCGGCGCATTCTGCGCTCCTCACCTACGACGTTGTATGAAGGCTAACGCTTTCCCCAAGCCCTGCTGTTTACTGAAACGAGGCCCCCGCGCCTCGCTGACGGATGTTGCGAGGATTGTCGCCGCACGACCTGTATAAGGCTGTAACTCTTGTCACAGCCGTTTGTGACCGCGGTCACAAAACCGATTTTCACCACACAGGCACGGAGATACAGAGAAAGCCAGTCATTTTCTTGGGATTTTCCCTCTGCCTCTGGGTCTCGGTGGTGAATGAAAAAGGCG
>DASVBI010000688.1:0-2419 GCA_036375915.1 Terriglobales bacterium
GTAGCGCTTTATCTGCTCATAGCGCTGCAGGTAATTGCGGTTGGTGACGTTCTGGGCGAGCATGTGCATGGCCACGGACTCGAAGGGCTTGTCGGGGTCGTGGCGGAAGCCAAATTCCCACAGGCCGCCTACGGTGGAGTAGGTGGAAGCGACGGCGCACGCCTTCCATTGCGCGAACATGTCGCGGAAGGTTCGGAAGTAGGGATAGGGCGGAGGGCCTTCCATGACCACGCGGAACTTCTCCTGGTCATAAACGCCTTCGCCGTTAGCCACTTTTTCCTGCAGCTCGCGCAAAGCAACCTCGAAAAACTCGACGCCTTCCTGGCTGGCGCGATAAACATAGAGAGGACCCATGAGCGTGATGGCGTCAAAATAGGCGTCGAAGGGGGAAGGGGAGCGGCGGGCCAGGTGCTTGATCCGCGACCACAGCTCTTCCACGCGCGCCGAGCAGCGCACCGCCTCCCGAAACCGCTCCAGGTCGAATCTGCACCCGGAAATGGACTCCAATACCGGCACCAACTCCTTCAGCTGGCGCACCACATACTGCACATCAGCGGCTGTGGGCTCGTCCTCGCGCAGAAAGGGGACGTCAACGGTGTACAGTCGGGCGCCGGTGAAGGCGGCCACGTGCTCGAACCACTTGAGGTAGGTATTGCAGCCGACAAAGTTGCACAGCACCAGCGCGGGCTGCGGCAGGCGCGAGCCGGTGGGCGTGAGTCCTTTAAGGTAGGCGCCGATATCGGCTTTAACGTAGGCGCAATTGTCGGCGGCATAACCCAGGTCTTCAGCGGCCAGAATGGGTTCCAGAGACTGGTGGCGGATGGCGAGCTGCAGGGCGTTAATCTCCGGATAGATGGGCACGGCATCGAACGCCTGCAGCAGTTCGACGCAATTGCCGGAAATCATCAGCGACACGGCTGGCGGGCGGCCGGTGGCCGCCGACTGCTCCAGGCGCTCGTACCAGTCGAGCATGAGCTGCTTCTGGCGCTGGTGAATCTGGCCACGGTATTCGTGTTTAGCAGTCACCGGTTTTCTGCTCCTTCCAAATTCAGCTTTGGCTCCGTCTCTGTTGCACCTTGGGAGAGGCTGTTGGTAGTTAGTAGCTGGTGGTTGGTCACTTATCTCGAACAACTACTACCCACCAACTGCTAGCTACCAGCTACCGCTGTTAAACAAACATCAGCGACTCCACAAACGTTTCCACCTCGGTGCGCACGCGGTCAAAGGTAAACGTTTTTTCCTCGAACTCGAGCAACAGGTGGGGAATGCCCAAGCCTTCCAACTCGCGCTTGAAGAGCACGTAGTCGAAGTAGGCGGGCTCGCAAAACTTGGCAATCAGGAAAATGACGGCGCCTGCCTGGGCGCGGCGTACTTTCTCCACCAAGCCGGCCGTGCGTGGCCGGGCAGGGTCGTGACGCACCGAGGAGTAGACGGCGCGACTGACATAGCTTTCTGCCAGAGCGGCCACCGGGTCGCCATCGGTGGGCACGTCATCGCTGAACCAGCGCCGCCCGAGCACAAAGTCGTCATCCACGATGTAGCAGCCGGCCTCTTCCATCAGGCGAATCAGCTCTCGTGGCGGCTGCTCGCAGAAGGCGCCTTCCACCATTACGCGCAGAGAGTCGCGGGGCTTGGCCGAGCGGGCGGGCAGGCCGGCCAGCACTTGGCGCAACAGTTCGGTGTGCGTCTCCACTGGCAGCAGGTTGCCGGCGCGGAGCAGCAGGTAAAGTTCCGAAGCGCGCAGCAGGTGCGGCTGCTCGGCGCGCAGCCGGGAGAGTTGCCGCAGCAGCGCCCGGTTCTGATTGTAGAGCGCAATAGACTCCCGCAGGCGGTCCTCACTGAAGCCGCCTCCGTTCAGTTGTATCAGGCTGGCGATCAGCCGCCGGTACTCGCTAGTCAGGAAGTCTGCGGTAGCGGGCGTGGCCGAATTGTGCGGCAGGTGGAGAAAGTCAATGTAGCGGCCGGGAAGACTGCGCTTGAGCACGAAGCAGAGGTTGCGGGCGGAATCGCAGATGGAGGAAAAAAGGAATCCGTCAAAGGGGTCGAGGCGGCCGGTCAGTCCCAGTTCCATGGTGGTCTTCACGATGGAACAGATAAAGGACCCGAAGCGGGCGTCGGCATGCTGGATGTCGAGCTGGTCGCCGGCGCCGGTAAGCCCCACCGGCAACATACCGCAGGCGTAAATGATCTCTGCCGGCGCATACACGGGGAAATAGGCGATAGCGCGCGCTCCAGGGTGTTCCGCTTTCCACTGGCGTACGGCGGTGAATTCCAGGTCCGCGATCAGCTCCTCGCATTTATCGAACGTTCGTTCTATAGTGGTTTCCATCAAAAAGGCCGCTCCCGCGGCCGCAATTCCTTATCCCGCCATGGTCAGGCCGCCGTTCACGCTGATGACCTGGCCGGTGATGTAGCCGGC
>DASVBI010000686.1:0-7163 GCA_036375915.1 Terriglobales bacterium
CGAGCTGACGTGCTGGTAGCGGGGCGCGCGTTCGTCGCCGACGCTCATCTGCACAATGGCATCGTAGGTAACCACGGCGGCGTTATCGTTCAGCGGGATCACCTTGGCGTCGTACATGGAATAGTTCTGCAAATCCACAACGTTCAGCGCTTCCATCATTTCGTCCTTCGTATAAACCTTGGCGTCGGCGGCGACTTCCAGAAAGTCGTCCGTAGTCATGTTCTTGAAATAATCCACGTCCTTGCGCTTCTGCGCCTCGGGCAGGGACTTTTCCTTGGCCAGCAGGAGCTCAGACAAGGGCGCGCCGGCAGCAGCCGATGTGCCAGACTTTTTAGTCTTAGCGGAAGCCGGATTGGCGGCAGGCTTGGTGTCGTCACTCGCAGCGAAAGCGGCGGCAACTGCCAGAGCCAACAGGAAGACGCAAAAGAAGGACTTGGTCACGGCAACCTCCTGCCGGCCCGCTGCCGCAGCCGGCCTACCTCGGTTCGCCTGATTGTATCGTGCGTGCCAGTTCAGAACGAGGGACAGATTGCTGCTGCCCGCTGGCCAGGTGCTTGAGCGCGAAGATGCCGCTCTGTATTTCGTTCTCGCCGACGATCAAAGCGAAGCGGGCGCCCAGCTTGCTGGCCGTCTCCAGCGATTTTTTCAGGCGAAACGATTCGTCGCCCAAATCAACGACAATGCCGGCCTGGCGCAGTTCGCGGGCCAGGCGCGCCGCCTCGCGGTTCATCCCTGCGCCCAGCGGCGCAATGTAAACGTCCGCCGGCTTGGCCATCTGCCCGGCCGCTTCCTGCAGCGCCAGCACCACCCGGTCCTCGCCTATGGCGAATCCGATGCCCGGCGCCTGGGGCCCGCCCAGGGCTTCAGATAGTCCATCGTAGCGGCCGCCGCCCAGGATGGCGTTTTGCGCCCCCAGTGCGCCATGGGTGAATTCAAAGGCGGTGCGGGTGTAGTAGTCCAGCCCGCGCACCAGGCGATCGTTAAGCACGAAGGGGACGCCTACCGAGCTCAGGATTTCCTGCACCGCGCTGAAGTGGGCGCGGCAAGGCTCGTCGAGGTACTGGCTGATGCGCGGCAGCTTTTCGATGATGGGCTGGTCCTCGGGAACCTTGCAGTCGAAAACGCGCAGCGGGTTGGTGACGGCGCGGCGCTGGCAGTCGGCGCACATGCGCGCTTTCACCGGTTCCAGAGCCTTGCGCAGAGCTTCGTTATAAGCGGCGCGGTCATGGGCGCAGCCCACCGAGTTCAGTTCCAGCGTCCAGTTTTGAATGCCAAGCCGGTCGAGCAGCACGGCCAGCATCTCCAGAACTTCGGCATCGCGCAGGGGCGACTCGCTGCCCGCGGTGGGCGGCCCGATTGACTCCGCACCAATCTGGTAGAACTGGCGATAGCGGCCCTTCTGCGGGCGCTCGCGGCGGAATTGCGGCCCAATGTAGTAGAGCTTCTGCACTCCCGGCCGCTCCCACAGCTTGTGCTCGATGTAAGCGCGCACCACGCCGGCGGTGTTCTCCGGGCGCAGGGTGAGCGACTGGCCCTTCTCGCTGGCGGCACGGCTCCGGTCTTCCCAGGTGTACATCTCCTTGGAGACGATGTCGGTCTCCTCGCCTACCGAGCGGGCAAAGAGCTGCGTCTCCTCGAAGATGGGCGTGCGGATTTCCTGGAAGTTGTATGTGCGGAACACCTCCCGCGCGGTGCTCTCCACGAAGTTCCACAACGCCGTCTCCGGCGGCAGCAGGTCGCGGGTTCCACGCACAGATTTGATCATGAGTAGCTATGGAGCTGACGGCTGACTGCTATGGTCTTTCCTTCAAATACTGCTCTTTGTACCCCAGGTAATTCCGAGCGTAGCGCAAGATCATCTCCTGGCTGTCCTTGTCTTCAATCTTCTTGCGAAATTTGCCCGGCGAACCCATCCACAGCGAATGGGGTTCCACCACCGTGCGCTCCGGAATCAGCGTACCGGCGGCAATAATGGACCCGGTGCCAATGTGCGCGCCGTTCAGAATGATGCAACCCATGCCGATCAGGCAGCGGTCCTCGATGACGCAGCCATGCAGGGTGACCGAATGGCCCACAGTTACCCAATCCCCCAGGGTGACCGGGTACTGCCCTAACATTCCGTGAAGCACACTGCAGTCCTGGATATTGGAGTTGGCGCCCACGCGGATGGAGTGCACGTCGCCGCGCAGCACCGCGTTCATCCACACGCTGGCGTGCTCGCCCAGCGCCACGTCGCCGATGAGCTGCGCCGACTCGTCCACAAAAGCCGTGGCCGGCACCTGCGGCGTCTTCCCCTTGTAGGAGCGAATCATCTCTCGAAAGAAATTGAGCGTAACACGGCAGGAGCGAACGCTTCCAGCACACCTAACTCAAAAACTCCTGCCTGCTCGGCATGACAGGTCTGGTGTTTCAGCGCTACTCCGAGGTGAAGTAATCCACAGTCACCGGATTTTCAAATAGTGAGTAGTCGCGTGTGACCACAGTGATGCCGCTGTCGGTGACGAAGTAGCGCTGGCGGTCGGCCTCGGTGTCATAGCCCACCACCGTGCCCTCGGGAATGTGCACATCGCGGTCAATGATGGCGCGGCGGATGCGGCAATGCCGGCCGACATTCACATGCGAAAACAGGATGCTGGAATCCACCTCGCTGTAAGAGTTGATGCGCACGTTGGGGGAGAGCACGCTGCTGCGCACTACGCCACCGGAAACGATGCAGCCGTTGGACACGATGGAATCCATGGCAATGCCCATGCGTCCCGGCTCGGCAAACACGAACTTGGCGGGCGGATACTGCCGCTGGTGGGTGCGGATGGGCCAGTGCTCGTCATAAAGGTTGAACACCGGCGAGACCGACACCACATCCATGTTGGCCTCGTAATACGCCTCCAGCGTGCCTACGTCCCGCCAGTACAGGGCTTCCTTCTGGTTCTCGTCCACGAAGTTGAAGGAATAAATTTTGTAGTCGTCCACCATCTTGGGCAGGATGTTGTGCCCGAAATCGTGGGAGGAGTTGGGGTCCTCCGCGTCCTTGAGCAGCACCGGAATCAGCACGTCGGTGTTGAACAGGTAAATGCCCATGGAGCCGGAGACCATGCGCGGATTGTAGGGCGAGCGGATGTCGGTCTGCTGCGGCTTCTCCTGGAAGCCGACGATGCGCCCATCGCGGTCCACGTCCACCACCCCAAAGCGGTAGGTTTCGCTGGGGTCAATCAGGATGGTGGCCAGGGTCACATCGGCGCCGGAGTCGCGATGCTGCTTCAGCATCAACCCGTAGTTCATCTTGTAGATGTGGTCGCCGGAAAGAATCAGCACATGCCGCGGCTGCTCCGACCCGATGGAATAAATGTTCTGGTAAACCGCGTCCGCGGTTCCCATGTACCAGTTTTCGCTCACCCGCTTCATGGGCGGCAGAATTTCGATGAACTCGCCCATCTCCCGCGCCAGGATGTTCCAGCCTTCGCGGATGTGGCGGTTCAGCGATAAGGCCTTGTACTGGGTGAGAATGTAGACCCGCCGCAGGTCGGAGTTGACACAGTTGGAGAGGGTGACGTCAATGATGCGGTAGATGCCGCCGAAGGTGACCGCCGGCTTGGCACGATCGCGGGTCAGAGGATAGAGGCGCTCTCCCGCTCCGCCGGCCAACAGCACTCCCAGGGTATCCTTCATCGCGGCTCCACTGGACTGCGCTCAGCGACGGCTGACCGCCGCAGGGCAAACCTTAGATGCTAGCACAACAAGCGGTACGGATAGGGGAAGCGGCTTACTCCGCGCTAGGCGGCGTCGTCGGCGCTGATCTTCAGCGACCTGAGGAATTTCATATCCTGCGAATTGAGCTTGAACTCGGGTACCCGGGTGCGGGCGGTGATGGTGGGGCGGCGGCGCGAAGGCTTCTCGTCCTGCTTGTTGAATCCAATGGTGGCTTCCAGCACCAGGAAGATATCGTATCCCCCCGCCTTAATCCGGGAAATGACGTCTGCAATTTGCTCCGATTCGGTGAGCGACTCGCTAATGGCATCGCCCAGTTCCTTGATCAATTTCTTGAGTTGTTGGTCCACACTTACCTCGGCTGCGCTCCGTTTCACCCTGCCACTGGGTTCGCCCCACATCATTCGATGCCGAAGATGGCCTTGGAGTTTCGCTCCTGGAGCAGAAGCTTGCCCTCGAGGGCTGGTAGAATGCCTGTGTGGGACAGGTGGCGGGGATTTCCACAGCGCGTAAGATAGGCATGGTCGCTCGGGTAGCCACCCGGGTTGCGGCGCGCCAGGCAGGCCGGAGCCGGCGCGTTTCCGCCCTTGCCCGGGCCGGGCGCGTAACCTTCTCCCATTTCAGCCGGGTGCTGCGCCTATTATGGCTGCAGGTAACCGGCTTCTTTTTCCTGGCCTTGGCGCTGCTTGGGGGTGGAGCCCTGGCGGATGAGTATCCCAAGTACCAGGCCGGCAAGGTTAGCGCCGCCCGCCTGGTATTGGCTGCCCTTTTTATGCTCTTGTTTTTCTACTTTGGAGTAAGCTCCTTCTGGCGCGTGCGCAACAAATCCTGAGCGGGAAGTGACATGGCCGAGAATGTGAAGTCCGGCTCCGGACTGCAGCAGGAAGTGAACGAACGGGCACCCCGGGCCGACTCCCCCTCCCTAACCAACAATCAGGAAACTTCCTCTCACATCAGCGTTCATCCGCTCTACACTCCGGCGGACCTGGCCGGCTTCGACCAGGAACACGATGTCGGCTACCCCGGCCAGTATCCCTTTACCCGCGGCGTGCAGCCCACCATGTACCGCGGCCGGCTCTGGACCATGCGCCAGTACGCCGGCATGGGCGACGCCGAGCAATCCAACAATCGTTACAAGTACCTGCTCGCCCACGGCACCACCGGCCTGTCTGTGGCCTTCGACCTGCCCACTCAAATAGGGCTGGACTCCGACCACCCCCTGGCCTCCGGCGAAGTGGGCAAAGTCGGGGTCTCCATTGATTCCATCGAGGACATGGAGCGGCTCTTCCAGGACATTGACCTGGGCAAGATTTCCACCTCCATGACCATCAATGCCACCGCTTCCATCCTGCTGGCCCTGTATGTGGCGGTGGCCAAGCGGCACAGCGTAGACCCGCGGAAACTCTCCGGCACGGTGCAGAACGATATTCTGAAGGAGTACATCGCCCGCGGAACCTACATCTACCCGCCGCAGCAGGCCATGCGCATCGTTACCGACCTGTTCGCCTTCTGCAACCAGCATGTTCCCGAGTGGAACACCATATCCATTTCCGGCTACCACATGCGCGAAGCCGGCTCCACCGCGGTGCAGGAAGTGGCTTTCACCCTGGCCAACGGTATCACCTATGTGCAGGCGGCCATAAACGCCGGACTCGACGTGGACCGCTTCGCTCCCCGCCTCTCGTTTTTCTTTGCCTGCCACAACAACTTTCTGGAAGAGGTGGCCAAGTTCCGGGCTGCCCGCCGCATTTGGGCCCGCCTCATGCGCGAGCGCTTCCATGCCGCTAACCCGCGCTCCTGGATGCTGCGTTTCCATACCCAGACCGCGGGCTCCACGCTGACCGCGCAGCAACCGGAGAACAACATTGTCCGCACCGCCCTGCAGGCGCTGGCGGCCGTGCTCGGCGGCACCCAGTCGCTGCACACCAATTCCTTCGACGAGGCCCTCGCTCTGCCCACCGAAGAAGCCGCGCGCATCGCCTTGCGCACCCAGCAGATTGTTGCCTACGAATCCGGGGTGCCCCAGACCATAGACCCGGTTGCCGGCTCCTACTACCTCGAGTCGCTGACCAACGAGATTGAAAGCCGCGCCCGGGCTTACCTGGAGAAAATTGACGCCCTGGGCGGCATGCTGCGCGCCATCGAACGCGGTTACGTGCAGCAGGAAATCCAGAACGCCGCCTACGAATTCCAGCAGGCGGTGGACCGCCTGGAGGCGGTAGTGGTGGGCGTGAACCGCTTCACCAGCGAGGAAGAGCACACGGTGCCCATCTTCCACGTGGATGAGAGCTTGGAACGCAAGCAGGTGGAGCGGGTGCGGGCGCTGCGGGCGCGCCGCGCCCCCCAGCCCTGGCAAGCCGCTCTGCGCCGGGTGGATGAGGCGGCGCGTTCCGGCGAGAACCTTATGCCGCACATTGTTGCCGCGGTGGAAGCCAGCGCCACGGTCGGCGAAATCTCAGATACCCTGCGTAAAGTTTTTGGAGAGTACAAGGAAACGGTGGTGATTTGAGGCGGGTTTCAAAGCTTCAAGGTTCCCAAGTTCCGCGGTGCGCACTGAGACCCTGAAACCTGTGAAACCGGCGACACCTTGAAACCTGCGAGACCTACTCCTGCGCCTGGTAATCGCAGGCTTCCCGGCAGGTGCGGCAGTAATAGCAGCCGTCCTGGCACAAGCGCACATCATCCTCGCCGAAGCAGATGGTGCAGTAGCGGTCGCACGCGCACTGCTTCTCGTCTTTCTCGCAGATCACGCACTGGTAGCGAGTGGCTTCCATGGAGCCAATTTAGCGCCCGGCCCGGCTCCCGGAAAGTTACCGAAGTGCGCCAATGCCAGGAGTGCGCCACGAAGGACGCGGCCCCTGGGGCCCATCTGTTCCCTGCCGCGCTTCTGATTTTTCGCTTTTTGATTTAATCTGCGTGCATCGGCGTTCATACCCGGCGCAACCGCCTGCATGGGCAAAATCCACGTACTTCCGGAGCACGTAGCCAACAAGATAGCGGCCGGCGAGGTGGTCGAGCGCCCAGCATCAGTAGTGAAGGAACTGCTGGAGAACGCGCTGGACGCGGGCGCTCGCCGCATTCGAGTGAACGTGGAGGCGGGCGGAAAGAGGCTTATCCAGATCACCGACGACGGCTGCGGCATGAGCCGCGACGACGCCATGCTCGCCTTCGAGCGCCACGCCACCTCCAAACTCCGTACCGCCGACGACCTGCTTAGCGTGGCCACGCTGGGCTTTCGCGGGGAGGCGCTGCCTTCGATCGCCTCGGTCTCACGTTTGCGGCTGGAAACCAGGGCTGCCGACGATGCTGCCGGCACCGTCCTTGAGATCAACGGCGGCAAACTGCTGCGGGTGGAGGAAGCCGGCCTGCCCGCGGGCACCTCCATTGCCGTGCGCGACCTGTTCTTCAACCTGCCCGCGCGCAAGAAATTCCTGAAGGCGGAGAGCACAGAGCTTTCC
>DASVBI010000601.1:0-3258 GCA_036375915.1 Terriglobales bacterium
AGACGATACGCCCCAGCGCCGGGCGGGAGCGCCTGCTGCTGGAATCGAGGATGTGAACGCGGCAGTGAGCGCGGCCTCCACCCGCCACCAGATTGACTCCGACTTCATCACCAGCGTCATCCGCGCGGAAAGCAGTTTCAACCCGCATGCGGTCTCGCCCAAGGGCGCGCAAGGCCTGATGCAACTGATGCCGGGCACAGCCTCCAAGCTGGGAGTGGAAAATCCGTTCGACCCTTCAGCTAATGTGAATGGAGGCACACAGTACCTGCGCGAACTGCTGGACTACTACCATGGCGACATGGCCAAGACGCTGGCCGCCTACAATGCAGGGCCGCAGCGGGTGGCGCAATACCATGGGGTGCCACCCTATCGCGAGACCCATGCCTACGTGGCCAGGATCATTCGCGAGTTCAATCGTAAGAAGCTGGCGGAACAGCGGGCGCAGGGAGCGCGCAGCAAGCGTTTTAGCGGTAGCGGAGGCCGGCAAACCGTGTCCAATCCCGCCCGTGTGACCGGTCGCCCGGCCGCGAAGCAGGCGGGCACGGGCTCGTAGCTCACCTTCCCGCATCCGGGGGCAGCGTTGACCTGCCGGCGCAGGTCATTTAGTTTGAAAGTTTACCCTTGGGCCCGGCGCCCGCATGACCAAGAAGCGCATTCTCACCACTTCCGTAGTCGTGGCCCTCCTGGCGGCGCTGGTCTACCTGCAGGTGGAGCACTGGCGATCATTTGACTGGACCCGTTTTCGCGCCGCCAGCCATGTACATCCGCTGCAGATAGTGATTGCGGTGGGGTTGATTTACCTCACCTACATTCTGCGGGCGGTGCGCTGGCAGGTGTTTCTGGAGCCGGTGCGACAAGGGCACTCGCAGAACCTGGTTCCCGCCACATTCATCGGCTTTACCGGGCTGGCGCTGCTGGGCCGGCCGGGGGAGTTTATTCGCCCCTATCTGATAGCCAAAAAGGAAGATGTCACGGTCTCCTCGCAAATCGGGGTATGGACGGTGGAGCGCATCTTTGATACCGGCGCGTTCACCGTACTGATGGCCATTGACGTCTTCTTCTCCGCCAAGATCAAAGCCAATCCTTATGTGGGCAAATTTCAATGGGCGGCGGTAGTCCTGTGCGTGCTGGTGGCATTCATGGCTCTGGTGGCGGTCATGATTCGGCGGCGAGGCCCGCAAGTGGCCAAGTTTCTTCACGGGATGACCTCCAAGGTATCCACCAGACTGGCGCACCACGTGGACCAGAAGGTGCGATCCTTCGGGGAAGGACTGAATACGGTGGCCAGCGCCAAATCGTTCGCCAAACTGGTGGCGCTTTCCCTGGCTATATGGTTTCTGATCGCTTTGGCCTACCGCGAGGTGACGCACTCCTACCCGCCTGACCCCGGCCAAACCGTGGTGGAACAGGGCCCGCCGTCGGTAGATGTGGAAACCGCCCAGAAGGCGGAGCTGCCGGAACTGGCAGGGCAACCCCTCGGCCCGGAAACGGTTGACCTGCTGGAACCGGCCCTGCAGGCCAAAGGCTTCGGAATTAAAGAGGTCAAGGGGAACTTCTGGCTGACGCGAAAAGGCAAGCTGATTAAGAAGATTGGAGATCATCCCCACTTGAGCAACATGGATGTAGCCCACGTCTTGCTGCTGATGGGCTTCAGCATGATTGGTTCGGTGGCGCAGCTCCCGGCGGTGGGGGGCGGCAGCCAGTTGGCTGTGATCAGCGCCTTGCAGGTGATCTACGGAATCCCGCCGGAAGCGGCGGTGAGTTGCGGCATCCTGCTGTGGCTGGTGACCTTCATGGCCTGCATCCCGGTAGGGCTGTTCTTTGCGCACCGTGAACACCTTTCGCTGCGTAAGCTTTCGGCGGAGAGCCACCAGCAAGAGCAGCGCGAAGAGGAGCCGGCCGAGCCCCTATTCGCCGGAGCCAATCCCTATCCCCTGGCCAAAACATCGGCAGATAAGCCGCAGGGAGAGCGGCCGCACAGCACGCGGCAGGAACCCCACCCCCAGCGCCCGCAGCAGTCGTAAAGCCTTATCGTCAAGGCGCCTTGATACAATCGTCTTATCGCTAACAGCTTAGCGTTGCCATGAAGTGTCCTTTTTGCGGATTCGTCAACGACAAGGTGGTGGATTCACGGGAGAGCAAAGAAGCGGAATCCATTCGCCGGCGGCGGGAGTGCCTGCAGTGCGGCAAGCGCTTCACCACCTACGAGCGGATTGACGAGATTCCCTACATGGTGGTGAAGAAGGATGGCCGGCGGGAGAAATTCGAGCGCCAGAAGGTGCTGAACGGGCTGCTGCGCGCCTGCGAGAAACGGCCGGTCTCCATGGGCAAGCTGGAACAAATTGTGAATGAGGCGGAAGCCTTCGTCATTGATTCAGCGGAACGCGAGCGCAAGAGCAGCGAAATCGGCGAGCTGATCATGAACCGGCTGCGCAAGCTGGACAAAGTGGCGTATGTGCGCTTTGCCTCCGTGTACCTTGACTTCAAGGACGTGCAGGAATTCATGACCGAACTGAAGGACTTGCTGAAGACGAAAGAAGGGCCGCCGGCGCCGAAGGCCAAGATCGGGGTGAAGGTATAGAAGCGGGAGTGGGGGAGTGGGGAGTCAGCATGCGAGGTAGCTGGTAGCTGGTAGTTGGCAGAAGCCGTAGTTAGTCTGAATCATGGCATATCGCATCACATTAATCCCCGGCGACGGCATCGGGCCGGAGGTCACCGACGCTACGGTGCGCATCCTGGAAGCGACGGGCCTGAAGTTCGAATGGGAACGCTGTAATGCCGGGCAGGAGGCCTACGAGAAATACGGCGAGTACCTGCCGCAAGAGCTGCTGGATTCGATTGAGCGCACACGGGTGGCGCTGAAGGGGCCGGTGACCACGCCCATTGGAGGCGGCTTCCCCAGCATCAATGTGGCCCTGCGCAAGCATTTTGAGCTGTACGCCAATTTCCGGCCCATCCGCAACCTGCCGCACATCCCAACGCGCTATCCCGACGTGGACCTGATCATCGTGCGCGAGAACACGGAGGGCTTGTACTCGGGAATCGAGCACGAAGTGGTGCCGGGAGTGGTGGAAAGCCTGAAGATCATCACCGAGAAGGCGTCGACCCGCATTTCGCGCTTCGCCTTCGAATACGCGCGCAAGAACAAACGGAAGCGGATTCACGCCATCCACAAGGCCAACATCATGAAGCTGTCGGATGGCCTTTTCCTGCGCTGCTCCCGCGACGTTTCCAAGGAATACCCGGAGATCACCTACG
>DASVBI010000201.1:0-7122 GCA_036375915.1 Terriglobales bacterium
GCACATTGGCGAAAAGCAGCAGCTTGGATTTCAGCAGCGCAGCCAGGGCTTGAATTTCAGCCGGCCGCCAGCCGGTTTCGGCCACGGCGTCGCTGAGCGGCAGGCCAGAGCGGCCGCGGCGGGCAGCGCGAGCAAGTAAGATTTCGGGCGCCGTCCCCTGGGCCAGAACCGGGAGCAGCGCCTCCGCTCTTTCTCTTGAGCCTTTCCCCGCAAGGGGCACGGCATCGAGCACGGTCCCCCCTCCGATAGTGACCACGGGCGAGAACTGGCGCAGGATGAAGCGGTCGCCGGGCAAAAGCAGGAGGGGGTCGGCGGGGCGCAGTTGGGCGAAACCAGAGTGCCCGGGGGCCAACTGCCTGCCGCCGTAGAGCACGACTTCAGCCACGGTTTCCGCAGTGTAGACGTGGAGGTGGACGCGGGCACGGTCCTTCAGGGGGCGCGCCGAAGGCAGCAGGGCGAGGGAAACATCTATTCGGCTGGTGGTGCGAAGGGCGGCGGGGGAGACGAGCATCATGCCGCGGGCCAGTTCGTCCTTATCCAAGCCGGCGAGATTGAGCGCGGTGCGCTGGCCCGCGGTGGCCTGTTCGGCGGCCTGGCCGTGCACCTGGAGGCCCCGAACGCGCACCCTTTTCTGTCCGGGAAAAACCTCGAGCTCTTCTTCTTTGCGGATGGCTCCGGCAATGAGAGTGCCAGTCACCACCGTGCCAAAGCCTTTCATGGCAAAAACGCGGTCAATGGGGAGGCGGGCGAGGGCGGCGGAATCACGCTGGCGCACCGCTTGCGCCGCTTGGACAAGGGCCTGCTTGAGTTCCGGCAAGCCCGCCCCGGTTTTGGAACTGACGGCAAGGATGGGCGCGCCTTCCAGAAAAGAACCACGCAGGAAGTCTTCCACTTCCAGGCGGACGACCTCGACAGTGTCGCGGTCCACCAGGTCGGACTTGGTGAGCACAGTAATGCCGCGGCTGATGCCCAGCAGACGGCAGATGTCGAAGTGCTCGCGGGTTTGCGGCTTGATGGATTCGTCGGCCGCGATGACGAGCAGCACCAGGTCAATGCCGCCGACGCCGGCCAGCATGTTGCGCACAAATCGCTCGTGTCCGGGGACGTCTACGAAACCGAGACGCAGAGGCTCGCCTGCGGGCGAGGGCAGCTCCAGGTGGGCAAAGCCGATATCAATGGTGATGCCGCGGCGCTTTTCCTCCTGCAGGCGATCGGGATCGGTGCCGGTAAGCGCCTTGACCAGGGCCGATTTGCCGTGGTCAATGTGTCCGGCAGTGCCAACGATGACAGACTTCATCGCTGCCATGATAGACGGAGGGTGTGCGGGTGTCATGCCGAGAGGACAAGGACTGAAGCCCGGCATGTTTGAGGGCTGTATTCGCGGAGCTAAGGCCAGGCGGTTCCACAACCGGTCGAGCTGAGTCGTTTGAACCTCGCGCTAGTCGAGGCAAGCGCTTCCAGGCCGATTTCGAGTAGCGTTGCTTGAGTGTGGCTGGCGAGCCGTGGGATAGTAGGCATGGTATGGGCGCCCGCCTGATAACCGTAGCCAGCTTTCGCGACCTGCCGCAGGCGCTGCTGGCCAAAGGAGCGCTGGATTCGACCGGCATTCCCTGCTTCCTGGCGAACGAGAACATAGTGCGCCTGGACTGGCTGCTGGCGGGAGCAGTGGGTGGAATCCGCCTGCAGGTTCCGGAGGCGGCGGCGGAAAAAGCGCTGGAAATCCTGAATGACGGCATCCCGGCCGTATTTTTTTCGGAAAAAGGCGAGCTTTACGAGCAGCCGCAGTGCCCGAATTGCGACTCGCTCAACATTTCCTACCAGGACCGCAACCGGTGGGTGACGTTTCTATCCTGGCTGATGCTGAGCATTCCTCTGCCGTTTTTTAAAGATCTGCGCTGGGTGTGCCAGAGGTGCGGGCACGAATGGGAAGGGGAAGAGCCAGCGGCGTAACCCCACTGGGGGCGCCCAGGGAACCGCTGGTTGACGGGTCCCTGAGCTGTCCCGAGGATCAGGACATCACTGCGTTAATTACCCTTCTACGATGCAGGAAAGAGCGGGCAGGTTTGTCCGTTTCCTCCTCTCCAAATTAAACCGGCATCACCGAGACGATATTGGAGCAGCCCTGGCCCTGGGTAAAGCTCACCGTCATTATTCCATTCACGACAAATTGGCCGGCCGCATTGCCGCAGAAGGCGAGGGTTACAGAAAATCCATTCTGCGGAGCGGGCAGCAGAAAAGTGACCAATGTAGCCAGCGAATTGTTGGAATTGGTCAACTGAACAATGCTGACGGTGCCGGTGAGGGATACGAAAGGCGTGGGAAGCAGCGATACCAGAGTCGAACAGCCCAAACCCTGCTTGAACTGAACAGTGGCGAAGCTATTGGGCACAAACTGACTGGCTACGTTTCCGCAAAAGGTGACAGTGGCGGGGGGAGTGTTCTGCGGAAGCTGGGGGATGAAGGTGACGGCGGTGACCAGCGAATTGCTGCCCAGACTGGTAGCGGAGGTAGTGAGCTGAATGGCGCTGACGAAGCCGCTGACCGAGGAAGGCGCGGTGTTGATTCCGGAAACGGTTGCGGAGCGGTGAGGGTCTCCGCCGCATCCGAGCAGCCCAATGAGAAGTACGGCAAACAAGCCTTTCATGGGGGCTCCTCAGAACGGTCGCAGTACAACGACCGCCTACACAGAAAGATGCCGGCGGGATGGCGGTGGGGACAGCGGTTTTAGGGTGAAATTGAGATTTTCCGCGGACGAGCAAAAGCGCGAGGACGTTACACCTGGCGATAACCGGCAAGCTGCCGGCGCTACGGCCGCGAAGTTCCGGCGCTACGGCGGCTTGGCCATGAGAAAATAGAGTTTCCGCGAGCCCACATCATGAACCCTGTCCTGAGCCCTGCCGCTATTACGCCCGAGGTCGTGCGGGAGCACGGCCTGACGCCGGAGGAGTACGACAAAATCCGCCAGTTACTGGGGCGGGAGCCCACGGTTACGGAGCTGGGGATTTTCAGCGTGATGTGGAGCGAGCACTGCTCCTACAAGTCCTCGCGGGTGCACCTGCGGCGGCTGCCAACGCGCAGCCGGCGGGTGGTGCAGGGGCCCGGAGAAAATGCGGGCATTATTGACATTGGCGAGGGCTGGGCATGCGCATTCAAGATTGAATCCCACAACCATCCATCGTTTATTGAGCCTTTCCAGGGAGCGGCAACGGGGGTAGGGGGCATCCTGCGGGACATTTTTACGATGGGAGCGCGGCCAGTGGCGGTGATGGATTCGCTGCGGTTTGGGCCGATAAAGGCGGGACAGGCGAGGGCGGCTGTCGCTACACAGGCTGAGATACACAAGAATCATTCCATTCTGGAGGGGGTGGTCAGCGGGATTGCCTCCTACGGCAACTGCTTTGGGGTGCCGAACCTGGGCGGCGAGACGAAGTTCGAGGACTGCTACTCGCGCAATCCTCTGGTCAATGCTTTTGCCCTGGGGCTGGTGCGGCGGGAAAACATTTACTACGCCAAGGCTTCGGGCGAGGGCAATCCGGTGATCTATGTGGGGGCCAAGACGGGCCGCGACGGCATCCACGGGGCCACCATGGCCAGCGAGGAATTCAGCGAAGCCTCGGAAGCCAAGCGTCCCAACGTGCAGGTGGGCGACCCGTTCCTGGAGAAACTCCTGTTGGAGGCTTGCCTGGAAGCCATGGAAACGGGCGCGGTGGTGGGCATTCAGGACATGGGAGCGGCGGGCCTGACCTGCTCCACCTGTGAAATGGGGGGGCGCGGCCAGGTGGGGCTGGAAATCGAATTGGACCGTGTGCCGCAGCGCGAAACCGGCATGAGCGCTTACGAAATCATGCTCAGCGAATCGCAGGAACGCATGCTGCTGGTGGCGGCGCATGGACGGGAGCAGGAAGTGCTGCGTGTGTTCGAAAAATGGGGGCTGGACGCGGTGGTGGTGGGCCGGGTCATCAAGCAGGACACCATGCGGGTATTGCAGCACGGCGAGGTAGTGGCGGAAATTCCCAATACCGCCTTAACGGACGAGGCTCCGGTGTACACCCGCCCCATGGAGCGGTGGGAACCTCCGGTGGCGCGCGAAATGCCCGAGCACATCCGGCTGGGCGAGGCGTCGGACCTTACCCCGCAACTGCGGCGGCTTATGGCCGGCTCCAACATCTGCTCCAAGCGCTGGGTGCATGAGCAGTACGACTCCATGGTGCAGGTGAACACGGTGGAAGGCCCGGGCAGCGGGGATGCGGGAGTGATTCGAGTGAAAGGCACCAAGCGCGGGCTGGCCATGGCGCTGGATGGCAATGGCCGCTGGTGCTACCTGGACCCGAAGCTGGGAGCCATGCATGCGGTGGCGGAAGCAGCACGCAACGTGGCCTGCAGCGGGGCTACGCCGGTGGCGGCGACCAACTGCCTGAACTTCGGCAACCCGGAGAAGCCGCAGATCATGTGGCAGTTCGGGCAGACGATTGACGGAATGACCCGCGCCTGCGAAGAACTGGAGGTCCCCATCACCGGGGGGAACGTGAGCTTCTACAACGAGACGCTGGGCGAGGCCATTTATCCCACGCCCGTGCTAGGGGTGGTGGGCATCCTGGAGGACGTGGAACGCGCCGCCTGGCCGCACTTCCGCGAGCCCGGCCGGGCCTTGCTGCTGCTGCGCGGTTCCGAGCCCGGCGACCTTACTGATGCCCAGGCGGAGTTCGGCTCCTCTGAATACGCCCGCGAGATTCTGGGCGAGCTCTGGGGCTTTCCTCCGGCGCTGGAACTGGAAAAAGAGGCGGCCTTGCAGAAGTGCCTGGTGGAGGCGATCCAAGCGGGACTGGTCGAGTCCGCGCACGACGTTTCCGAAGGCGGCCTGGCGGTAACCGTAGCCGAATGCTGCTTCCGCAACCAGGTGGGCGCCCGGCTGGAATTGAATGGCGGCGAGCTTCCCGGCGAGTGCCTGCTGTTCGGCGAAGATGCCAGCCGGGTGGTGGTCTCCTGCGACCCGCAACAGGTGCCGCGAATCAAAGAGGTCGCGAAAAAATACGGGGTGGCGGCGGACCTTATCGGGGCTACAATCGCTGACAATCTGGAAATCGTGATGGATGGCAAGCCAGTGGTGTCGGCCTCGGTAGCAGAGCTGCGAGAGGCCTGGGGAACGGCCCTGGAGCGCGCCCTGCATACCGAAACCGAGGAACGCCTGGTTCCGGCGGTGATCCAGAAGAGCTAGATTTTTCCCGCCGAGACGCAGAGTACGCCGAGGTTCTTGAAAGATAGAGATTGCTGACCTAAGCAGCTTAGCGGCGCGGCCGCCGGCGCCGCGGGATCAGAGGCCTAAATGCGGTTGACCGAGGGTACAAATGTCCAGCGGTTTTGACAAATTTAAAGACGAATGTGGCGTGGTCGCCATCTACGCTCATCCGGAGGCGGAGACGCTGGCCTACCTGGGCCTGCACGCGTTGCAGCACCGGGGGCAGGAGTCTGCCGGCATCGCCAGCTCAGACGGCGTGAACATCCGCGTGCACAAGGCCATGGGCCTGGTGGCCGACATCTTCACGGAAGAGGTGCTGGCCAAGCTGCGTGGTTCGCTGGCCATTGGCCACACCCGCTACTCCACTGCCGGCGACTCCGCCCTGATGAACGCGCAGCCCATCATGGCGCGCTCTCACAAAGGCAGCATCGCGCTGGCGCACAATGGGAACCTGGTGAATGCTCTGGAAATCCGCACACGACTCGAGACCCAGGGCTCCATATTTCATACCAACAGCGACACCGAAGTGATCGTTCACCTCATGGCGCAATCGCGCGAGCACACGCTGCCGGAGGCAATTGCGGACGCGCTGCGGCAGGTGGAAGGCGCGTTTTCGCTGGTGATGGTAACTCCGGACCGAATCCTGGCCGCGCGCGACCCGCGCGGCTTTCGCCCGCTGGCTATGGGGCGTATTCCGGCAGCCGGACCGGACCGGCAGGACACCATCGTCTTCGCTTCTGAAACCTGCGCCTTCGACCTGATCGGCGCGAAGTACGAACGCGAGGTCCAGCCCGGAGAGATGGTGGTGGTGGGGCCGGAGGGCGTTTCTTCGAATTTCTACGGGCCGACGCAGCCACATTCCGCCTGCATCTTCGAGCACGTGTACTTTTCGCGTCCCGACAGCCTGGTCTTCGGCCGTCCGGTGGAAATCAGCCGCGAACAGCTGGGCCGGGCGCTGGCGCGGGAGGCGCCGGCGGACGCCGACATCGTAGTGCCGGTGCCCGACTCGGGGGTGAGCGCCGCCATGGGCTACGCCGCGGAGAGCGGCATCCCCTTCCGCTTCGGGCTGATTCGCAACCACTATGTGGGGCGCACTTTTATCGAGCCGCAGCAGCACGTGCGCGACTTCGGCGTGAAGCTGAAGCTCAATCCGGTGCGCAGCGTGCTGCAAGGCAAGCGCGTGGTGCTGATAGACGACTCCATCGTGCGCGGCACCACCAGCCGCAAGATCGTGCGCATGATCCGCCAGGCCGGCGCGGGCGAGGTGCACATGCGCATTTCCTGCCCGCCCACTATTTCACCCTGCTTTTACGGGGTGGATACGCCTTCCAAGCGACAGTTGATCGCCGCCAACAAATCGGTGGAGGAAATTAGCGAATACATCGGAGCCGATTCGCTAGCCTATCTCTCTATAGAAGGATTGAAACGGGCTTGCGGCGAGGGAGAGAAGACCGCCTACTGCACCGCCTGCTATACCGGCAAGTACCCCACCGATTGGGTAGACGTGGAGGAAATCCAGCCGGCGGGGGCCAAATCGGACTAGGGTAATGCAGAGGTCCCGCGCGCGCTCTCTCCCAGGATGCCAGAGCGATTACTAGGCCGCTCCTGCCACACGGAACAACTTCATCTGCTCCTCAAACTTAATTCCTTCCAGTTCGAGCAACCAGCGCTTGGCGGGGAGGCCGCCGCCGTAGCCGCCGAGGGTGCCATCGGAGGCGATCACGCGATGGCAGGGCACCACAATAGCCACAGGATTGTCATGATTGGCCATGCCGACCGCCCGAAATCCGCGCGGCTGTCCCACAGTGCGCGCGATCTGGGCATAGGTGCGGGTTTCGCCGAAAGGAATCTCCAGCAGCGCCTGCCAGCAGCGGCGCTGGAAATCG